>ONVN01000210.1 GCA_900321295.1 uncultured Eubacteriales bacterium | reverse complement strand
TATTCCATTTGTTCTTCTCCTCAAGCTGAAATAGAACGGAGTTTTTCTTCATTGCAAATACTTTTTGCAAATGTCGAATACAGCCTGATACTGGTTGAATCTCTCTTCATTTTCTGCGCCATCGGTTTCATCATCGTCATCCTCATTGCAGCAGGTCTGCATGATGAAATACTTACGATCCGCCGAGGCATGGAATACGAAATTCATGCAGTAATAACTGTTGGTTTCGCCGTCATGGGTGACGAGATCTTCATACCGGGTGGACTTCTCCCAGCCGCAGCCATAGTCATCTACGAAGTTGAGGATGCCCGTCCGGGCGGCGGCGCTGACGAGGCGCTTCCCATTGAAGAACGCCCGGTCAAACCTCAGCAGATCGATCGCGCTGCTGTGGATGTCCCCCGCACCACGCGCCGCCACCAGCTCCTTCATATACCCGGCCTCATTCTCTGGCACGCTGGTCACATCGCCGAAAGTGGTCGCGGAGGATGCGGTCATATTCGCCGGCACAAAGACCATCTCCGAAACGACATCTTTATAAGGTTTTCCGGTGATCTTTTCCAGGATCATGGCGAGCAGAACATAGTTGGTGTTGCAATATTCCATCTTCGACCCGGGCATGAAGGTGAGGTCCAGCTGATACAAATGCTCCAGAAGGATCCCGTCGGTGATCCTGCCCTCATCCAGGGCTTCCACCAGTTCCTCGCTTCCGAAAAACGTTTCGGCGTCATTGGCGAAATCCACAATTCCGGAGCGCATGTGCAGCAGGTCGAAGACGGTCATATCACCTGCCTTACCATATTCCGGAAAATACTGCGTAACCTTGTCGTCGAGGCGGAGCCTCCCCTCGTCGATGAGTTTGAACACGCAGACCGCGGTATGCATTTTGGTGATGGAACCGATCTCATAAATGGTGGCAGGGGACACAGTCCCACCGCTCACTTCCCTCGAACGGGAGCCAGAGGCAAAAATGACGTCGCTGTCCGTGGCCACCAGAATACTGCCCCGGATTTCCTCATTCAGCACGGCCGTTTTCAGCTCCTCCGCGAACGCGGTCCATTCCGGCATCCGGCTGTACCAGATGTTTTCTTCTTCATGGGCAAGGTCTGTTTTGCCGCCATTCAAGGCAGCGAGAACCTCTGATATTTCTTCGTTTCGCATAATGATTCCTTTCAAAATCTGAATTCTTTCTGCAATTGCCTTCACAAACCTGAATTGATCAGTTCGTTACGGCCTGCAGGTTTTTGCAGGTATTCCCGCCTTAGGTCAGCGAGCCGTCGTCAGACCTGAATACGGGCGAATACCCCACAGACCTTATCCTCCGTGATCGGCGTTCCCCTTTTGAGGTCACTGATGCCGGTCACGCCTTTCGACACGGCCACGCCTTTTCTGCATAGAGCCAGGGACCTGAAAAGCCGCCTTTTTCATGCCCGTCGCGCACGAGGCTGTCTGTCCTTGTTTTCTTATCTGCAAGATTTCGCGTCCGTACATCCCGATTGTCTGCTCAGGGTATGATCACTCCCGGATGACGTTTCTTTTTTGCAGGTGATATCATCCATCATCAGGCAGCCGTCGCCGAATTTCAGCTTCAGCATGCCGCGCTTCCTGCCAAACTCGTTCTCTCCGATGGGGTACAGCCGGAACGACACTTCGCCCTGATCGTCGTAATCATCTCCGCTCAGGATTGCCTTTGCCCAGAGCTCGCCATCCTGCATGAAAACCTCGTTGAGAATGAAATCGGCCTCTTCCGGATGCTCATACCTGCCACAGAAGTCCTCCCACTTCGATTTGTCCGGATCCTTGAGCGCAATGTCCTCAATGGATACGACAGGCTCTGCCTCTTCATCTCTTGCAACCGCCTGCATGCCCTCCCAGAAGCGCACAAAGGCCCTAACGTCCGTAAAATCGCGGCAGCAGAGGATAACAAGCGTCCTGTCTTCGTCCACAGAATGCTCAAACCAAGTATTCAGGCCGGGCATCCCGCCTGAGTGGTGTACGATCAAGCCATGTTCCTTGTCGTTTACAATGCCCCAGCCCAAGCCGTAGCCTTCACCGTCCTCGTCGACATAATTCTCCCCGCTGTTCAGCTTCACCGGCGTGTACATGATCTGCTGCTCTTCGAGGGTGAGCACCTTCTCTTCCCGCAGCGCCCGGTCCCATGCGAGCATGTCAAAGATGGTGGTATACAGGTAATCGCAGCCGTTCAGGCCGTCCGAGCCGACCACATAGGGAGCCGAACTCTTCGAAACATCCGAAGGTACGTAAATGTCGTTTTCCAATACCATGTTGCGGGCAAAGCGGTCAGAAGGCCTGCCGTCCCTGCGGGTGTGGTATATGGCTGAATCCTTCATGCCGGCCGGCTCGAAGATCTTCCTTTTGAGAAAATCCTCGAACCGGACGCCGGAGATCTTTTCCACCAGGTTTGCAAGCAGGCAGTATCCGATGTCGGTATACCTGAACGTTTCTCCCGGAGCATGGGAGGCTTCTTCTCCACTGTCCCGGATAAAGCGGAGGATTTCGCTGCAGGGCGGGATCCTCTTTTCCTTTTCCCATGCAGGACAGACCCAGGTCCCGGTTTCAAAATCGTCGGGCATACCGCTGGTGTGGGTCAGAAGGTGACGGACCGTCACACCCGGATACGGGTAATCGGAAAAGTATTTCGTGTACTCGTCGTCAAGTCTCAGCTTTCCTTCTCTTGCCAGCAGCATGACGGCAGCCGCCGTAAACATTTTGGTCACTGAAGCCATCTCGAAGATGGTGTCTTCCTGCATGGGGAGAGTGTTCTCCGCGTCGCGGAAGCCGAAGGCACCCTTCGACACAATCACGCCGTTTTCGGCGTAGAGCCATGTTCCGTTGAAGCTCCCCTTTTCGTATGCATCCCGGGCAAGCTTTTCCATCGTTGTTTTCTTATCCATAACCATTTTTCTCCGTTTCTTTTGTCCGTATGTCTTCCTTTGTCAGGCTGTTCCGTAAAACGGGGATCCTTGGGCTGGTTTTACAGTTTCAGCACGGCCACGATCTCATCGTCGTCCATTTCACCGTTTTCCAAAAACCCGAAGGAAGCATACAGCTTCTTTGCCACTTCGTTTTCAGGATTGTAGGAGGTGACGCAGGCCTCCGCCTTCCCATGAGGGAAGGTCCTGACGAATTCCAGCGCAAGGCGCACTGCCTCCCGGCCAAAGCCTTGCTTCTGATAGCGCTTGTCGATCATCAGACGCCAGAGGCTGTAATTGTTTCTCAGGGAAGCGGGAGCGTCAGGGCCATCCAGTGCTGCCTCATTGTATCCCAGCATCAGAAAGCCCACCAGCGTATCATCATCGTAAACAGCAAACGGATACGCATAGGCATTCCCTGACGTGATGGCGACATAGGCATCGGCAAGACTTTCCACGTTGTCCGCGACAAAGGGATACTGCGATTCAAATGTGTCGAGGCGGATGACCTCTTCTTCGTTTTTATAGGTAACCTTCTCCAGATGTATCATGATGATTTCCTCCATTTTCGCTTATCAATCACGCTTTTCGCAGGCTTTTCTTCTCCCGCCGGCAAAAAAACGCATAAAAATACCGCAGCAAAGCAGCTCCCGTCTGTGGCTGCGTCCTGCGGATCCCACTGTCAGAAGTTACTCGTGAAGGGTACAGCAAACAAGAGGACTGTGTTTCACTCCTCATGCTTTGTACCGGTATATTCAGTTAGCCGACAACAGCCTCACTGTTCATCATTGGTTTACGCTCCTCTCCTGAATTCCATCTTCTATTATACTGAAAACCCCCTCATAATCAATGCCGAATATCCATTCACCCACATCTCTGCCCCATTTATCCCCGTGAAAGCAAACAGGCTGCCTTGAGAGAACGCATGTTTCACCTTGGGACTTGTCAACGCTCCGTCTCCGAAGAAACAGTTGAAAACAAGCCAGGCTGCCATCTCGGTCGCTGCCAGCCGCGTGAATATCATCCGCTTGTCTTTGCCAATGGTCACCTCCTCCTCCAGGCTGCCCCAGAGCGCTTCGCCGAATTCCGATACCTCCCCGGCAGCTTTTCCAGTTCTGTCATCATCCTGATTCTGCACGACCCTGGCCCTGTGCGTTGAAACCTTCATTCCAGCACTGCCGGTTTTGATTTGAAACCCTTTCGTGATGATGCATCGGGTTCAACATCTCCGATCGATGGTCCATCGTGAAAAGGGGTTTTACGGCTACAGAAAAACGCCTCCAGAGAGGCGTTCCTGTGCCTGTTTTCATCCCGTAAAGCCGGAATCTGTCACTCAACCGGCAGCTGGATCTCGGTCAGCCATTCTTCTTCCGATTCCTTGTTCCAGATGCCGTCGATGTAGCATTCCCGGGCCGGTCCTGATGCCTGATAGCCGTTCTGCTCCGCATACCGCATGATGTAGGCATAGGCTTCACCGATACTGTCATAGGATCCTTTGTGAAAGACGCTCAGCACCTTCGCAGCGGACAGCCGGCGGAATCGGATCCGGTCGTT
>ONVN01000202.1 GCA_900321295.1 uncultured Eubacteriales bacterium | reverse complement strand
TGAGGGTGAAGCACTCAAAACGTTCCGCGTAGATAGGATGGACAAAGTCACTATAAACAAGGATATATATATCCGTCATGGACGTCTTGGCAGAACTGGGGACCCTTCTTTCTTCAAATCAACATTTGGAATGTACCATGGCGAAGAAACAGACGTAACCATGGTTTTCAAGAAGGAAATGATGGATACTGTCATTGATAGATTTGGCGAAGACATTCCGGTTAAGATTATTGATGACAATCATTTTGAGATTACTACTCGCATTGCAGTAAGCCCTCAATTCTTTGGTTGGATATTTGGTTTGGGAGATAACGTAATAATACGATATCCTCTTAAAGTAGCCAAGCAAATGAAAGACCTTCTCAAGGAAAGGCATAAGGCATATCGTGAAGAATGTGGAGCATCAATCTATCGCGCTTGAAATCTTCATAATTGCCATATTATGTTTATAAGTTGTTGTAAGATGAAAAAAACCCTCCAAATACGTACCATAGTTGTTCAAAGATGTGATGAAGATTCTCAATATGATTCATTCTTGCTTTTTTTCAATAAGAAAAAGGATAAGATGACTCTCTGCACTGCACCTTATCCTTTTTCTATTGTTGGAAATATCTCTTCTTTTCAGTCTTATTATTGACCACAATTTGACCACAATTTTCGTTGATAATTTTGTAATTATTTTCTGTTTCGTTTTTTCTTACAGCCCAACTCTCCCAACGCTTTCACGTTCTCATGTTTCTATCCCCTGCTTCACGGCGTGCGGGTTCGAGTCCCGCCATCAGCATAAAAAACCTTGTATCACATACGGTACAAGGTTTTTATTTTTTGCTGACCACAGTTTGACCATATTCAACTTGATGAAACATCAATATCTGAAATGAATTCAGCCGTTTTCATTTATCCTTTGTCAGCCACTTTTGATATGTAGAATCAATTAGAATTGCACCTACCGGCGCAGTCACCAGGATTGCCAGGACAGCAAATGCCAGAATCGTATTCCCACAAGCCAGCCCTGCAGCAAGTGGAATACCACCAATCGCAGCCTGTACGGTTGCCTTTGGTGTCTCTGCAAAAGCACAAAAAAACTTATCCTTAATAGTAAGTCCTTTTCCGGATACAGACAACCATGTACCTGCTAGCCGAAAACAAAGCCCAATCAGTAACATGACAATCATGAAGAACCCAGCCTGCGCAATATACGAGACATTGACAATTGCACCCACCAGCGTGAAAAGGAAAATCTCTGCACAGATCCAGACTTTCCCACAAAGCTGCGCATTTTCCTTTGCTGTTTGGATATCCCGGAATCGAATTGTGATACACATACTCATGGTCGCCAAGAGACCGGAAAGGCTGAACAGCGGCTTCATCGCATCCTCCAACGCCAGAAGCAGAAAAGCAGATGATAGCAGGATGATGAATTCATGGATGGTACTCATTTGTATTTTTTTCAGCAGAAAAGCCATGCACAGCCCTGTTGCGATACCCACGAAAATGCCACTGACAACTGCAATAGGAATTTGAAGAAAATCCCAAGCTGTGACGCTGCCCCCGGAACATAGAGAGAGTAAAGCGGAAAATATAACAATAACATACACGTCATCAGCTGATGCTCCGGCAACGATCATCTGCGGGATACCTTTTCCTGTGCCCCATCCTTCGTCCATCATGCGCGTCATGCGAGGGACAACGATCGCAGGTGAAACCGCAGCCAAGACAGAGCCCAGAAGTGCTGACTCAATCAATGATAGATTCAACAGGCCTGGAGCAAACAGCACAAAAGAAAGGATCTCGCAGGTAGCAGGAACAAAACACAACAGCACGGCTGGTCCTCCAATTCTGCGCAGATCATCGACATCCAGAGAAAGGCCGGCCTTCATCAATATGATGACAAGCGCAATTTGCCGGATTTCGCCTGAAATCTGCAGTATGCTTATATCCAGCCATCTGAGGCAATATGGGCCGATCAAAAATCCTGCAAAAAGATATCCAATAATCGCAGGCAGCCGTTTTTTTTTCATGACGCAGCCGAACAGCAGCCCGGAAAAAATGATAAGCGCAATACTCAGCAGCATGTTTGTACCTCCTGCAAAAAAAGCTGATGAACCCTGCTACGTGAGCAGAAGTCATCAGCTGAATTCAGCGGTTTTGGCATTCACCATGGGAGAACCTCATTCCCGTAGGATCATTCTACTACCACGAAACGAAAAGTCAACGAACAGAGCTTTTCATTTTCATTTTTTTCTTTTTTGCTACTGCCACCGACTGAAATAATGCGTATCAACATGTGCCTGGCCGATGAGGCCGGACTGAAAACCAGACCGAAAGCATGACACTGAAAGCAAAACTTACGATGTTTGCAGCGACGATCATGCTTCGAGCCTGAACCAGGCACAGCCTGTTTTCATCACTATTACACCAACATTCATTCTGGAGAAGATCAGCCGCCCGCAGGAAACACATGGGACCACTAAAAGGCTCTCAGCGATTTGGGTCAGACATGTTGTCTTATCTCCGGCGATGAATGCAACAAATGTTTAATGTATAATTCTATTTTTGGAGGAATTTTAAAATGACTATCACTAATCGCAGTATCCCGGTATGTATTATTCTCACCCTTATCACCTTTGGTATCTATGGTATTTACTGGTTCATTAAATTAACCGACGAGACCAATGCACTTGCTCCGAACAACGCTACCACAAGTGGTGGAAAAGCTTTTCTCTTGACCATTGTTACTTTGGGTATCTATGGTATTTATTGGAATTACAAGCTGGGTGCCAAAGTCGACGAAATGAATGGCATTTCTAATGGTAATACCGGTCTTCTCTATCTGATCATCAGCCTGCTGGGCGGTGGACTCATCAGCTCCTGTCTGGCCCAGAATGTTCTCAATCAGAAGGCTGCTGCCTAATGTAGTCTGTTCTTCATGGAAGAGACAGAAGTTGCTGCTTCAAGATCTGACAGCAATGAAAAGGATAAGGTGTTCTCGATATGCACCTTATCCTTTTTCTTTGCATATAACGCTTCATCATTCCGACTTGAATCAGTACAGGAATAAAAGCCTCAGCCTGTTTTATGCCTGTTGCTTCTGCAGCATCGGACAGAATGCAAAGATGTCCCTGCCAAATCAGGTCAGTCCATGACATTTGCAGTATAAAATGCACGGCAAAAAAGAAAACAGCATAGCCTCTGTGCCTTGCTGTTTTCTTGTGCCCGAAGATTTGTGAAGTACTTGCTGAACGCCATGGTATCGACAGGAAAAGCATGGGTATTTTTATACCCTCTCCCACGGAAGAGATTTTTCGAGACAATGGCCTACCACTGCGATCTGCCAAAAAAATCACAGATTCCTTCAACCATTCCTTCTGCCAACTTCTGCTGATATGCCAGATCGTTCAGTTTGACATCTTCTTCCGGGTTCGTCATATATCCGCATTCAACCAGGATAGAAGGAACTTCTGACCAGTTCAGACCTGTATATGTATCTCGCAGAAAGATCCCCCGCTTCCGTGCACCAGTCGCTTCTGCCATCCGCGGAAGAATGCATTCCGCTGCGCGTCTGCTTTCCGCGGATATGGGATAGGACTTGTTGACATAAAGTCCGATGCCGTTTGCAGCCTGATTGCCGGAACCATTGCAGTGAATCCGCAAAACAAGATCGACCCCCACCGCATTCATCATTCGGGCCCGTTCCTGATTGGAGATATTCACTTCATGTGTTTCCCGTGTCATGTAGACTTCTGCGCCTTCCCGGACAAGTGCGTCCCGAAGCGCAAAACTGATTTCCAGCACCGTGACATATTCCGGAATCTGTGTCTTAATCCCCTGCGTTCCCGGGGCTACTTTCGCCCTGGTCTTTTTTCTGTCTGGAGCAATTGCTTCTTTTTCACTGTTCCCATGTTCCTGATGTCCTGGATCAATGCCAATTCGGATTCCCCTCAGGCAGCCTAAATATTCATCCTGTTCCTCCGGGATGTGGACCATATCGACGGAATCCAGCGTAATTCCGATTGCCTCATCGCATGTGGTTTCAGCCGCCCCTGCTTCGACAAGCAACATCCAGACAAGAAGCAGGATGAAAACTGCTGCCGTTCTTCTCATCCGATTTCCCCCATGTCTCAACATTACAAGCATCCTCCATCCTGAAAGCACATCGCAAGGGTGTTTTTCCGGAATCCTTTTGTCATCCCAGCAGAAAGCTGCGGTTCCCTGCTGAAGAATCTGCTTCCATCCGGTAGATTCCATGTCGCCGAAGATGATCGGATTCAGCACCCGACTCTTCAGGATTTCTCGCTTTATGGAACTTTATTATACTCTATAGGATGCACAATGCGAAGAAAAGCATGCCGGTGAGATTGAAATCCTCCAGAGCCCCTGCAGACCATGCCTTTTCATGTGGAAGTCATGAAAGATCAAATCCTTTTGGGAACGGTTTTCCAGAGATTGACTTTCCTGAATGCCGGGGCCACTTTTCTTCTCTTCCTTTTCAAGAGCACCGCGGGTTGATCAAACCATCTATCTGTTTGCTGTCAATCCATACAGCATCCGTTTATTTCCAAAACAAACTGGTACCACCCTTCCGGGTGGCACCAGCGGTCTTGCAGCTCTTCAATTCTGACAGGAACCCTACAGTTTCTTGCTCATGAACAGCAGCAGGTCATCATCATTGCAGCACGGCACATACTGATCCAGGATTTTTCCCCGATACCAGACGCCATTCCCATCCGGAAGATAGCCTCTCTTCACATAGATCCTTTGTGCTGCACCATAGCCAGAATGCAGACCCACCGCAAGGAAAACCTGGTCCGTTATTTTTTTCGCTTCTGCCTCTACTGCATCCAGCAATGCATTGCCGATCCCCCTGCGCTGCATTTCCCTGAATACACTAAGATCCACGATTTCTGGAATGCCTTTTCCTGCCCACGGGCCTTCTTCCGGCTTCAGCACCAGGGTACAGTATCCTGCCACCGTGCCATCATACTCCGCAATAAAGACTTTTCTTCTGCCCGTTTCCTGATCCACGTAGTAATTTTCATAGGTTTCAAGAGCAGGGTGCCACCCATATGACAGAAAAGTATCATAAATGACCCTGGCATCTTCCGGAAACATGGTCCGTATTCGCAAGGAACCGTCAGAGTAATAATCCATACCGTTACTTTGCCTCCCCATTGATGATGTCAATCAGATCCAGCACGCATTCCAGCTCTTCAGGCTTTACCTTATCGCATTCTTTTCCTGCGAGCACACAATCGGTGAAATAACGGATTTCATTAAAATATCCATTGGTTGCGGGCAGATTGATCCCGTTCACATTGGCATCTTTTTCTGCTTCAAGCGTCTGTGTTTCTCCGGTTGTCAGGTAAGTGGTCAGCTTTCCGCCCTTATACTCAAGCAGGGCCTTCTCGAACTGGAAACGGAAACTTGCCTGGAAGGGGTAACTTCCTTCAAACCATGCCGCTTCTGTGCAGATAAAGAAGTCCGGATATTCATAAACCACCTGGAAGTAATCCTGAACATCGGTCTTGGCACGGTGGCACAATGCCTTTTCGGGTTTGCCGAAAGTATAGATCAGCCAGTCCAGATCATGAATGTGCAGATCAAACGGCACAAGTCCGCTGCGCTCAGGATCCCGCATCCAGTTGTCCCAGGACCATGCAGGGGTATTGCCCAGCCGCGTCATATTTCCGCTGAGCAGTTTTCCATAGCATCCGGTATCAATCGCGTTCTTCAGCACTTCATACTCGCGCCAGAAACGCAGGACCTGGGCGACCATAAACCGGCATCCGTTTTTCTTTGCTGCATCATAGATTCTCCGGACATCCTCGCGTTTCAGGGAAACCGGCTTTTCCGACAGCACATGAATCCCCTTGTTCAGGGCCTTGACGGCAAAATCCGCATGCAGGTACGTCGGCAGACAGATATCCAGGATATCCAGTTCTTCCTTTTCCAGCATTTCATCAAAATTCAGATAAGCACGGCCTCCCGTCACTTTCGAAGCTTCCTCTGCTTTTTCCGACCGGATATCGCATACGGCTGTCACTTTCACTTCCGGGATCTGTGCCCAGGACGTTGTATGAGAACGGCTGATGCCGCCCATGCCCACCATACCAACTTTCAGCATGTTATCCTCCTTACAGTTGCTCAATCAGCCCTGTCAGATAGTCTTTGGTTGCAAGTATATCCTTGATCTGCTGTTCACCTGATATTTCACGCTCGATGGTCAGGCTGCCGTCAAAACCGCATGCCTTCAGCCCGCGAACAAACAGCGGGAAGTTGACTTTGCCCTCACCGACCTTCACTTCCTCGCCCAGGTCATGGCCATTGGTGGGATAGAGGCCGTCTTTTGCATGAACACCGCGGACCAGTTTCCCAAACACATCAAGGGCATCCACCGGATTTCCCTTTCCGTACAAAATCAGATTTGCCGGATCCAGGTTAATATAGAGGTTCCCGGTATTGACCGTTTCGAACAGTCTGAGAAGAACAACCGGTGTCTCCTGTCCGGTTTCAAACAGCAGGTTCTGACCGGCGCGTTTCAGATTCATCGCGATGTACTTTACCGTCGCAACGACTCCGGGCCAGGCAGGATCGGTCATATTCTCAGGAATAAAGCCCATGTGAGTCACCACATCCGTGATGCCGAGGCTGTGTGCATAGGCAGCACCATCCAGCAGGTTCTGGATGCGCTCTGCCCGGAAAGCTACCGGAACCAGACCAAGTGTTTCCGGACCTTCAGTAAAGTTCCAGAATTTCGGTCCGACCCATCCGCACCAGAAGGCAGTAATCTCAATATCAAATTCCTTTGTAAGAGCACTGACCTCCCTGGCATTTTCTTCTGTCCAGTACTTGGGATTCCAGCTGACCAGCTGGCAGTGATGGAAACCCTGAGCTGATGCATCCGCAAAGTGTTTGCGGAGTTCTTCCCCTCCGGAGTGTGGGATAATGATGCCTACATTCATACCGTTTCCTCCTTATTGATTGAATTCAATGCATCACCAACGATGCAGATTTCTCTCATATTTTGCCAGATAAGATTCTTTCAGTTCCTTCTCAGTAATACCGAAGCACCAGAGGACATCGTTGTAATACATCAGAACGTCTGCCATTTCCTCCACAAGCTGGCTGCGCAGATTCGGATCCTTGCATGATTCCGCAGCGCCGCACTTCTTAACGATATCGATGACTTCTCCAACTTCTCCGATCATCCACAGCAGATGATTCGGACCTGCCTCCGGTGAATAGCGCTCCCACTGCGTATACTTGTCGCGCAGTGTTTTCTGCATTTCCAGCATCTCAGCAACGGTAAAGTGGTCCTGTGCCTTCTGCATGGAAGACATGTTCTCCATGCACATACGGATCACCTCCCGGTTGGAGAAACCCTGCCTGCGGAGCATATCCAGCTTTTCCTCAAAGCCGTTGAGCATCGCGCGCGTCTGTTCACGGTAAGACACGTCCGGCGTTTCTGCGCCGACTCCGTAGGCATTCAGTCCAACGGCCTCAGCGTCCTTCATCGCCATGTCCATATGGTAATCGCTGCTGACGATGGCTACCCTTTTTTCAGTACCCACAAGATCGCAGGCGTTGACCAGGTTTTCCAGTGTAATACGGGATTTGTCTTCCAGACAGATCTGCTCCGAAGGAACGCCGCGTTCCATCAGCATTTCCTTCATCACTTCTGCCTCCGTGCGATGACGGTCCCGTGTCAGACCTCCGCATGGCATGATCATGGAAGCACCTGTTTCTTTCCAAAGTTCCACGGCTTTGTCAATGCGGCGTTTGAGATCTTCTGAAGGGGTATCATCCGGCAGCAGCCGATGGCCCAGTACAAGAATGACATCTGTTTTTTCCATGCAAGTAATGCTCCTTTACCTCTCTTTCCCAAGCCACGCCTATTTGAATTGATTCCATGTCCAAAGCTAGCGATATTATACCCCTTCATCTCAACAAAGTCTATAAAGAGCCTTCGTTCTGAGCAGGTTGAAAAACGGCCAATTTATCCTATAATGTGTCTGTATTCCACAAATCAATATTGATGCTTCTCCCCTTTGTTTCAGCAGGAATCCGACCGCTGCGGAGGCGATATACTATGCTGACCGATCCACATTACCAATACGGCAGTTATACCCGAAAGCATTTTCAGTCCGACATTCTGTACGGCATCGTTTCCTTTGCAGACACAGACGCGATGATCGCTCCGCAGTTTGCGCTGGTGAAGGATCGGTGGGCCGAACGCCATAGGACTTCCCTGAGCCCCGACCGGCTGCAGGAATATCAGAGACACATCACAGACGCCGTCAGAGCAGCTGCCTCGGAGGATGCGTTTTTTGAGCAGATCGCTGCCTGCCTTCCTCCACTTCGCCGTCAGATCTTTGGCGCTGACACCGATCGTATGTTTTTCATGGATGCGCTGGATCCCTCTGGCTTTCCCGGGCAGACAGACATCGATCAGTCATCCAGGCTGGATGAATTGTTTTCCACGGGTTCCGGTGTGCTGTTTTTACTTCAGGATCCCCGCTTTTTTTCCATGATGCAGGCTGATCTTCTCAAGGCGCAGTCTCTTGGTCTGCATACTTACGCTGCTGTTTCCCTCACGGATGGAGGTATTTTTCCATCGCCTGATAATCTGCGCCGCCTTTTTCCCGGAAAAGATCTCCTGTTCTCCGTCTGCGAAGGATCTCTCGACGTACTGGATGAAGATGCCCTTCCGGAAGAGGAAAGGCTCTTTCTTCTCTACTATGGCGAAAGAGGACTGACCGACTGCAGGAATCTGAACCTGCCCGCCTTTGTTCGCTGTGTACCGGAAAGCCTTTGCGGCAAAGCCATCACAGGACAGTTTCTCCGCAGCGGTTGCTGCGCTCTTTATATCCCGCCGCACTTTGATATCCTGCCGATGGTTCCCATGTGCCGCCGCACCCTTGCCTCCTTCCGGCAGTATGCCCTTTTATCCCGGTCCCATGGGGATGCCTGCTATGCCATGTCCTGTGAAGAACTCTACAGATACTGGCCTGAAACTTTCTTTTCCGTCTATGACGAAGAAAACAGTTCCCTTCCCGGTGGAACAGCATGGCCAAAGGCCGGACAGGATACAGACTGGTATGCGGATTTCTGTTCACGGCGGGATGCTTTGCTTGGAGATATGCTCGAGCAGATCGAAGGCGTCAGACGTCTTGGCGGATGGTTTACTCTGGATCAGTTTGAGAAAAAAGCCGTTCCCTGGTCTGCCTGCGGCGGGGCACAAGGCATCCTTGTCCACGGAGCACTGATTGAGAAAAAAGTGGATGCACAGGTCGTGGTCTCTGACACGCAGCCTGTCTCTCCCCGTCTTTTTGCCCGGCAGCATCCACAGGGCGGAACCCGGCTGATCCTCAATTATCTGTTTTTCCTGACGTCCCGTCTGGCATCCCTGTACAATCAGCTGCGTGAACACCGCCCCATGGAGCGGACAACCATCCAAGGCGGTCATCTGGATTATATGCTTCAGAACAACGGTCACCGCCGCACGGAAACCTTTCCCCTGTACAGGAAAGCCTGCATGGCCCTGATGGAAGACGGTTCCTTCTCTTTCTTCCATTTCCGCCTCAGGGGAGGCTGCTGCGACATCAACGGACACACGCTGCACTGGGAAGCCGGGGATGTCGATCCCGTGGTTCCTCGTACCATCTCCGTCTTTACGCCTTACCTGAGCTGTCCTGATGCCGGCCAGTCCAAGTTCACTTATACCAAACCGGTCGGTGAAAACCGCATCAATCTGGTCCTTCTGCAGGATCAGCTGGTGTGTGCCCGGGACGGAGATGTGCTGCTTCCCTGCTTTGGCGTTGTCCTTTCCATGTCGCGGGAAACCGGGATTCCTTTTCTTGAGAGCTGTGGCTTCACGGCAGGGGTTGATGGTTATTATACCTGGTCGCAGACCCCGTCCATCTCCGTCTGTCTTGATCCTCCGGAGGATTTTTCGAAGGAACAGTGGTGCCATGTCCGCTGGGCTTACGGTGGCGGCCTGACCCTGATTCAGCATGGTGTCAGCTGCTTCCAGGATGCTGAAACAGCCTCTGTCCATCTGGCAGGAGAAGGCTGGTCCTCTCCCCTGTCAGCTCAGACCCAGGAGAGTGATATTGCCTCCATGGTCCGCCACCCCCGCACGGCAATCGGTCTCAACAGCAAAGGTCAGCTGTTCATGCTGGTTTTTTCCGGACGTTCCTCCGTCACAGCCGGTGCTGACTATCGGGAGATGTGTGCACTCGCCCGGAAGATCGTTCCGGATGTCACCGAACTGATGAATGTGGACGGAGGAGGTTCTTCCCTTCTCGCCATCGCACAGGAAGGACGGCTGTTTGAATACAGCTGGCCTTCCACTTCCCCGGGCAGTCTAAGCGGGATGGCCCGTCCCGTCAATTCCCTCCTCAGCATCCAGCTGTAAGTTTTCCAGCAGAAAAGGGGACAGCCTTCCGGCTGTCCCCCATTTTATGCCTTACAGCGATTACAGACCACGCTCTGCGATCTTTTCGTTGATCAGCTGGAGATAATCATCAACACCCAGTGCGTTGAAACCGTTGACGTATTCTTCCCAATCGGTATCCACGTTCTTTTCACCGGTGATGAACTTGGCTGCCCATTCACCCAGGTAGGTATCAAAGTCAGCCGTCATAGCGGAAACTTCGCTGGCCACATCAGAGCTGAACAGGAAAGGTGCCCACACGGTGCCGCCCTCCTGCTTGTCAGGCGTATAGTTGATCAGGCCTGCAGCAGATTCCAGAGATACCGGCCAGGTCTCGCCGCCCTTGAACAGTTCGTTGGTTGCGCAGGACGGGTTCATGCCGCCGGCCCATGTGCACCATGCAGACTGTACGCTCTCAAAGTTACGGCCTTCAGGATCGTTCAGGATCATGTCGGTCAGAGCATAGCTATCCGTTGCAGGGTCATAGGTATAGGTTACATTCTCTTCACCCATGAAGTAGGCCACGATGCCTTCTACAGAATAGAAGTAGTCAATCCACTTGGCCATGATCGGACGATATTCTTCAGGGCACTTGTAGGTAATGCAGAAGTTGGAGGAAGTGGAGGCCGGCATAGAGTATGCATTCCATGCATTCTCGCCATTGTAGCCCTTCAGAGGCTCGGTCATAGGAACAGTGTACTGTTCATACTTGGAACCGGAAACAGGGCTGTTGTTCACGAAGATGTAGGTCAGTGCACGGCCGTTCTGGGCCTTGACGATTTCATCCGCGAAGGAAGCAGTAAAGATGTCGGGGTCAACGAGCTTCTCGGCATAAAGCTTGTTGTAGTAACGCATGAGCTCTTTGTAACCATCAGCGGTATGCCAGAAACGTGCGGTGCCGTCTGCATTCTGGTCAGCCCAGTAGTTGGAAGAGCCGCGGTTCATAACGCCGAAGGAACCGGTGAGAATGTACTCAAGGTCTTCCCATTCAGACATAGCCAGCGGGATGGTGTCATCCTGGCCGTTTTCATTGTAGTCCCAACCCTGGATGGACTTCAGATAATCATAGAAACCGTCCAGCGTGTTCGGAGGAGTCTGGAGGCCGGCATGCTCCAGAACCTGGCTGTTATAGAAGAAACGGGAGCCCATACGGATGGCATAACCAGTCAGGATGTAAGGGCAGCCATAGATGCAGCCGTCAGCCTGGGTTACAGCATTGCGGGCAGTGGGATATGCATTCAGCCAGTACTGGAAGTTCGGCATGATGTCAGCATACTGGTTCAGGTCAATCAGCATGCCCTCGCCGCCATACTGGGAAGCCTGCGTGGAATTCACAGCCATCTTGAAGAGCACATCAGGCAGATCGCCGGAAGCAAGGCGCAGGTTCAGAGTGGTTGCACGGTCAGAAGAAGGAACAGGAATGAACTCAATGTGCACATTGGTCAGTTCCTCCAGCTGTTTCCAGAACCAGACGGTGGACCAGTCAGAAGGCATCACGTCGGTATAGGCATGCATGGCAGTGATGGTGATCTTCTCGTCGGTAAGCGGATAGAGAGCTTTATCCATTGCAGGGCCCTCTACGGCAAACGCCGAGACGCAGCTTGTCAGCATCACAATCGCCAACAGCAGGGCAACGAGAGACTTTTTCATAGGGAAACCTCCTTTATTTATTTCGCCCTTAAAGGGCAAATGTACAAATGTTTATCCCTTCACAGAACCGATCATGACACCCTTGACAAAATATCGCTGAATGAAGGGGTAGATAACCAGCATGGGGATAGATGCCAGAACGCAGATGGCATACTTGATGGTTTCCGCCCTCATGGCGCGGCGCGCCATGTCCGACGCATCGCCGCCGTCCACCACCGAGAGGTCTGCATTCACCAGAATCTGTCTCAGGAACAGCTGCAGCGGCCATTTGTTCTTATCGCTCAGGTAAATCAGGGCGGTAAAATAGCTGTTCCAGATGCCCACGCCATAGTACAGGCCGATAACACAGATAACCGGAATCGACAGCGGAAGAATAATGGAGATCAGGGTCCGCAGCGGAGAGCATCCGTCAATTTCCGCCGCTTCCTGCAGTTCGAAAGGAATCGAGGACATAAAGAATGTCCGCATGATGATCATGTTATAGGTCGAAACACCACCCACCAGGATCACCGCCCACCAGCTGTTGCTCAGACCCAGCGTTTTGGTCACAAGCAGGTAGGTCGGGATCAGGCCACCACCGAAAAACATCGGAATCGTACAGTACACCATGATGCCGTCACGGCCCCAAAGATCGCGCCTGGAGAGAGGGTATGCACAGAGAATGGTCAGGAACAGATAAACGGCGGTACCATAGATCAGGAGTTGGAAGGAGTTCCCGTATCCCTGCATCAGGTCACCGTTTTTGAAGCACTCCTTATAGTTTTCCAGTGTCACATTCACCGGAAGAACAATCACCTGTCCTCCGACAACTGCCTTGGCATCCGAGAAGGAAGCAATCACCACGAAATACAGAGGATAAATGATAGTCAGTGTCAGGAGCGCCAGGAGGACCACGACGATAATTTCAAATGCGATATCGCCTTTTGACTGGCGGGAATGAAACCTGCTTTTCTTGGAAGGCTGAATCTTCTTGATCATCTGATTTGACATTTCACTCGCCCCCCTTACCACAGCTGCACATCGCTGATTTTGCGGGAGATGCTGTTCACAATAACCAGCATGGCGCAGTTCACGATGGAGTTGAACAGACCGATGGCCGTCGACAGCTCAAACTGGTTGGAAGAAAGCAGGGATATACGGTAAACGTACGTGGAGATAACATCGGAAACTGCCATGTTCAGGTCATTCTGCATCAGGTATACTTTTTCAAAGCCGACCGAAAGAATGTGTCCTGAATTCAGGATCAGCATAATCACAACCGTCGGCATGATGGACGGCAGATTGATATACCACATGCACTGATAGCGGTTCGCGCCGTCGATGTATGCGCTTTCATGCAGCTGGGGGTCCACACCGGCCAGTGCCGCAATATAGATGATGGAATCCCAGCCCATGTTCTGCCAGACACCAGAGCCAACATATAACCCCCGGAATACGGACGGAACCTGCATCCAGTTTTCCGCCGTTCCTCCCATGGCCTCAATCGCTTTGTTCACAAGACCAAAGTCACGGTTGGTAAAGCAGGTCATCATGCCCACCAGCACCACGGTGGAAAGAAAATGAGGGATATAGGTGATATTCTGCACGGCTTTCTGGAAATACTTGTTCCGCACCTCATTGAGCAGGAGAGCCAGCAGAATGGGAAGCGGGAATCCCAGAAGCAGGGACAGGAAGCTCAGATAAAAGGTATTGCCAATCGTTCTTGCAAAGTATGGCGACTGATAATACTTCAGAAACCACTTATACCAGGGATTCGCAAAGGGGCTTCCATACACGCCTTTCATGGCGCTGTATTTTTTGAAAGCCAGAATGACACCCGGCATGGGCATATAGCAGAAGATAAAATACCAAATAAGCGGGAGAAGGAGCATCACATAAAACTGCCAGTTTTTATTGATGCGCCTCTGACGTATCCAGTGCATCATTCCTTTTTTCTTT
Organism: uncultured Eubacteriales bacterium; assembly: GCA_900321295.1. GTDB lineage: Bacteria > Bacillota > Clostridia > Christensenellales > Aristaeellaceae > UBA2943. The sequence continues at coordinate 751 of ONVN01000202.1, read as the reverse complement.
CTGATGGAAGGATTGCTGCCCGTGCTGCTCATATCCTTATCATCCTCCGTTCCCTGTCCGTAAGCTCCGTCCACCTTTTCTGTTCGCTGTCCATACGATCCGGTACAACAGTTCATTCAAGGCGGAAGCACTCTCTGCAGCGAATGTATTCGATTCTTTTTCCCTGGATCCCCTGCTCTTCCTGAACCATCCCAAAGGGAAAGTCAAAAACTGCAAACATCCAATAGAACGTTCCGATATTCAACAAATGTATGTCTTTTTGTTGGCATAATTCTAATTCCATTATATCGAATTGTCAACTCATATGGTATTTTTTCAATATTATTATTTTGAGAAGCGTGCTCCGTGGACTGCATTCCGTATGGCACAACCCGGGCAGAGCGTTCACTGGATCCGCCAGGGTTTCCACGGACCTGCACGGAAGAAAAAAACAAGCCTCCGGCAATCATCCTTCGGCTTGCTTTCCGTTCTACGGTATGCATCTGTCCATGGAGAAAACAGTGTAAAACCTCACCGCAGTCCTTCCTCAGTGCAAAAAACATTTCAGATCACAAACTGATCGAGATAACGCTTGGACAGGCGCAGAGAATCCAGAATTTTCTCCCTGCTGCTTTCAAATGCCCTGTCTTCGACTTCAATGCAGGCAAAACCCTCATATCCTATATCCGTCAGCGCAGATACGTAACGTCCCCAGTCCACATCTCCCAGTCCCGGGATTTTGGGGCTCATATAGTCCAGCGGATATGCCATC
>ONVN01000017.1 GCA_900321295.1 uncultured Eubacteriales bacterium | reverse complement strand
GTTATCGTCCAGCTTTCCAATGCAGACGCGTTTGCTGCGCGACTGCTTCTTGTCACGATCCCAGTAATTCTCAGATTCATAAACGTACGTATGAAAATTCAAATGCATCTTTAGTAGGACATAATGAAAGGACAATTCGAGTCACCCACCCGTTTTCACCGTTTCATGGAAAAGAGTATCCTTTCCTTGATCGGAAAATCTTATATGGTGAGGATCGAATCATCTATCGGGCTGAAAATGGCGAGAGATGCCAAATTCCAACAAGTTGGACAGATTACTATCCCTCACCACTATTTATTGCCGTCTCGCACGGAAGAGCCTCCATATCAGATGATATGGTCATTTTCCTCGCCGAAATGCTGACTCAGCTGGCAGTCGATTTGTAAACTAAATTATGTCAATATGTAAACGAAATTATGTCACCAGAGTTGCAAAATACTGTTTATATAGTGGGACTTTAATGAATAATTCACCATATTTAGACAAAATATAGTTGACACAATTTGGAATATCTGTTATGTTGTCCATGTCAGGGGGGATTGACGTGGAAAGCAAAGATGACATTCTGAAGGCAGGCGGAACATACAACCGAGCACATAAATCTGTAACGGCAGACGAATTTCAACATGGAGTCTTTTTTGACCCAAAGGATCTGGCTCAGGTAAAGTATGAGATGCTCAGGAGCGTAGCAAAAGATGGCGTAAGTATAAGCGATGCCGCGGAAAAATACGGCTTGTCGCGACAAACTTACTATATAAGTAAGAACGCAGTTGAGAATCAGGGCTTGGGAGGTCTGATTCCTCAAAAACGAGGGCCAAAAGGTTCGCACAAGTTGGGAGTTCAAGCCGAGGAATTCATTGATCGCTACATGAAAGAACACCCAAATGCTAATTCAGCGGAAATTAATCGGGAATTGGCCAAAGCTACCGGCATACAGGTCCATAACAGAACTGTCAGTAGATATATGGCAAAAAAATGAGTGGGCAGCCGACTCCCACGGTTGCCGTTTCATCCGACAAAGCGGAACACTACGAATTGTGCAGATCATATTTCACAAATGGTATCACCGGAGTTTCTCAGGGCATGGGATTAATGACGCTCATAAACCGTGGGATGCAGGCCTGGTTAATGGAAGAACCGAAAGCCACGCCTTATGATCCTCAAGGCCATACTTCATCTCAAATCAAGCACGACGCGAACGATCTTGTAATCATTCTAGCATCGGCATTAGGAGGTGTAGTCAATGAGTAGCAATGAGAAAATAACTGCGCGACATCTGACAAGGGTGGGATATGTTTATATTCGTCAATCTACGGCGTACCAGGTCATGGCCAATACGGAAAGCACACTTCGACAATACGCTTTAAAAGACCGACTCAAAGGACTCGGATGGGACGATTCCCTGATTAAGATAATCGATACTGATCTCGGCATATCCGGAAAAACAGCGGAGACCAGAAGCGGTTTCCAACATCTCATGGCCGATGTGGCCAACGGGAAAGTTGGCGCAGTTGCCTGCATAGAGGCATCGAGGCTTTCTCGGAATTCTGCTGATTGGACCAGATTAATCAGCATATGCTCCATGACGGACACTCTGCTCATTGATGCGGATGGAATCTACAGCCCCAATGATTTTAATGACAGCATCCTTCTTGGATTGAAAGGAACCATGAGCGAAGTGGAACTGCACTATCTTCAGGAGCGAATGCGCGGAGGACTGCTCAACAAGGCGCGTCGTGGAGAGCTGAAGAGGTGGCTGCCGATTGGTTATGAATACGACTTGGATGGTAAAGTGATAAAAACCACAGATCCGCAGATCCGAGAATCAGTTGAGCTTCTGTTTAATACATTCAGATCATTGAAAACCGGTCATGCAGTGATGATGTATTTTGCGGAACATGAAATACTGTTTCCAATTCGCTACAGAAAGAGGGATCGGCCGGATGAAATTGCCTGGAAGGGACTGAATGAGGCACGAGTCATTAACATCCTGCACAATCCTTTCTACACTGGCGCTTACATCTACGGAAGATCACAAATGCAATGGACGGACAAAGGCAGGCGGCAAGCTATGCCTGTTCCGGAAGAAAAATGGCATGTTAATATTGCCAACCACCACGAAGCGTATATTTCAGCAGAGGAATTTGCGCTGAACCAAGATATCCTGTCTCAGAACTACCAGCCGTTTAAGGAGAAAGTAAATACGGCGCCACGTGAAGGTGCGGCATTGCTGCAGGGAATCTGTTATTGTGGACGCTGCGGCTCAAAAATGCATGTGCAATACGGAAACGTCACCACAGGCGGTGTAAAAACAGCTCGTTATATATGCTCCTCCACACATCATGAAGGGCCAAATGGATGTCGCCACAGTCTTCTCGCAGATCCTGTTGATGCGATAATTTCGGAAGAAGTAACCAAGAGGCTAACGCCTGAGGTTTTGGCTATTACAGCGGAAGTAGCTGAAGAAGTAAGCAAAAATGAGAATGATCGACTTCGGTATTTTCAGTTACAACTCGATCAGGCAAGGTATGAAGTTGATATGGCCAAAACCCGTTATATGAGCGTTGATCCGACTAACAGATTGGTCGCAAACGAGTTGGAGTCTGCATGGAACAGGAAGCTGAGAGCACTTGATGAAGCTCAGAAGAAATATGCTGAAGCTGCTGCGAAAGGGTCCAAAGCATCTAAGGAAGAACTGGCAAAAGCAATCTGTATGATTACCGATAACATTCAATCGATCTGGCAAAATCCGAACGTGAAGAATGAAGACAAAAAGCGAATCATAAGGTATCTTGTCAGAGACGTCACAATTAACCGTAAAGGGAATTACAAAGCACTGGTTCAAATTGTGTTTCAGGGAGGAGCTACACAGGCAATTGAGATCGATGTTCCCAAGCCACGATATATCGAAATTTCCACGCCAAAGAATGTCCTGGAATTTCTGGAAGCAAATGCAGAAGCCCATCCTTACACTGAATTAACGGAAATGCTGAACAACCAAGGATATACTCGTGTCTGTGGACGTCCATTTCTTCCGAAAAATGTTCACCGCATCATGCAGGCCTATGGCATCCGTTCGATGAAGCAGAGATATCTTGATAAGGGCTGGTTAACGCTCAGGGAAACAGCGGAAAGGTTGGGTATCAGTTTTCCTGCGCTGAACTATCGAGTGAAGCACGGATTATACTCAGGCGAATATGTTGTGGTTGAAGACAGGGGGACTCTGCTCTTTAACCCAGCATTAATTCCACTTTAAATCATGATTCATCGCAGATCACCGTATAGGTGAACACCTATACAGATGTTCACCTATACGGGCGACAACCATTTCAGGAGGTGCACAATGGCCAGACTGGGGAATATGTTCTGCCGCGCAGATAAGAGCGCAAGCAAAGTATGATGCCGAGCACACAAAACGTATTTCGTTGAAGCTGAATCTGCGGACAGATGCCGACATTATTAAGTGGAGTTGGGGCAACGGTCTGTACAGAGGTCGATAAAACGTCTGATCCGTGAAGCGATTGCCCGAGAAGAAGCTGACTCAGCAACAAGGAAGTGAATGCGAAAAGAGGTACTGGCTTCGAAAGAGAAAATAAAAAAACGTCCCAACAGGAACGTTTCTCACTTCATTTCATCTCAGGAGGATTGCAGTATGAAAGCTATACGTAGGTGGTGCCATTGGATTTATTCTTGACGTAGACCCTTGCCACGGGATCACCCCCTCCAAACACGTTATAATTATAACATGTT
>ONVN01000046.1 GCA_900321295.1 uncultured Eubacteriales bacterium | reverse complement strand
ACCATAGCGGTACGTTTGCCGGATACGTTGGCACCAAGGGCGGAGAGCAGAACCGGGAAGGAAGCGCCGACTGAAATGCCCAGGAGCAGGGGAAGAGCGGATTCGGTGGTCATCGCTCCGGTTACGGAAAGTGCCTGCACGATACCGACTGCTGCTGATGCTGACTGAAGGAGCGCGGTGAAGGCTGCACCGACCAGAATACCAATCAGGGGATTGGACATACCGGTGAGGGCATCAAGGAACCAGGGCTCTTTTCCGAGGGAACTGACGGAGGAACTCATCGTGCTCATACCGAACATGAGAATAGCGAACCCCATCATGATGTTTCCAATGCATACCAGCGTCCGTTTTTTTCCGAACATACGGAGCAGGATGCCGGTGACAGCGACAATTCCTGTGAGTGTACTGGTGGAAAGCAGGCTGGCAATGCCTTCTGTGCCTTCCAGATAGCCCAGACAGATGACCCATCCTGTGATGCTGGTGCCGAGGATGGCGCCGAGAATAACGGAAATGGCTTGCCGGAGTTTCATGAGTCCGGAGTTGACAAAGCCGACAGTCATGACAGCGGTGGCGCAGGACGACTGGATCACAGCGGTGACCGCTGTCCCGAAAAGAACGCCTTTGATTTGTGTACTGGAGAGAGAAAAGAGAATTGGCCCAAGTTTATTGCCTGAAAGCTGCTTGAGACCGTCTCCCATCAGTGACATGCCGTATAGGAAGAGAGCAACACCGCTGAACAGCCCAATAATCTGTGAAATAGACATAGCACACCTCCTGTGCATCTATGAGAATAAAGCGGACTTGTTAAATGATCGACCAGTAAAATGTTAAATCGAGGTTAAGTGATGCGCAGAACAGCCCTTGTATGATACAATGTTTCACAGAGAATAGCCGGTATGCAACAATGTTTCAGCGAGGTGAGTGATCATGATTTATCTACTGGAGGACGATGACAGCATTCGGAAACTGATCATCTATGCACTGCAGAGCCAGCATTTTGAGGCGAAGGGGTTCGATACACCCTCCCGGTTCTGGGCCGCCATGCGGGAGGAAAAACCGATGCTAGTGCTCCTGGACATCATGCTTCCGGAGCAGGACGGCATCAGTATTCTTCAGCAGCTTCGTGCACAGCAGGACACGAAACAACTTCCGGTTATCATCATCACCGCGAAAAATACGGAATATGACCGTGTGGAAGGGCTGGATGCAGGCGCTGACGACTATATTTCCAAACCGTTCGGGATGATGGAAATGGTTTCGCGTGTGCGTGCGGTTCTTCGGAGAACGGACCCCGGAGGGAGTGTCAAGGTCCTGGAATCCGGTTCACTGCGCGTCTGTCCGGAACGTCATGAGGTGTCCGTGAACGGGAAACAGATTGTGCTTACCTACAAGGAATTCCAGCTGATCTGTCTGCTGATGGAGCATCGCGGTCTGGTTATGACAAGGAATGTTCTGATGGACCAAATCTGGGGCCTCGCGGCGGAGCGTGAAAACAGAACACTGGATGTCCATATCCGCACTCTCCGCGCGAAGCTTGGAGAAGCAGGAAACGCCATCGAGACGGTTCGTGGTGTAGGATACCGATTTGTGGAGGCAGAAAAATGATCCGAATGATTTTTCGCAACACGATTCTTGTGGGCGGTACGGTGCTGCTTCTTTGTGCAGCTTTGTTTTTCGGACTGGATTATACCCACACAAAAGAAGAAACGCATGAGGCACTCCGTGAAGAAGCAATCTATGCAGAACCAGGACTAATGCAAGGCGGGGAAGAGTATCTGAAAGCACTTGGCAATATCAACCGCGTCACCTGGATTGCGAACGGCGGAGAGGTTCTTTTCGACAATGTATATTCGGGTCCCCTGAACAATCAGAAGAACTTTCCGGAAGTGGAAGCTGCTTTGAAGGACGGGGAAGGACATGTCATCCGCAAGAGCGAGAGCGGCGGGGAGAACACCATGTACTATGCGCTGTTGTGTGATGACGGAACAGTCCTTCGTCTGAGCCGCCCGATGGCATCAATTGCCAGCGCTCTGAAGTATCTGATGCCCATGATCTGGGTGATGGTTCTGGCCCTCATTATTTCTCTGGTTCTGGCGTTTCGCGCAGCGAAGCAGATTGTGCGTCCGATCAATGAAATGAATCTGGACAATCTGGATCATCCACCCTATGCAGAACTCGCCCCTCTGACACAGCGTATTCAGGAGCAGAATCTGACAATCCGTGAAGAAAATCTTCAGCAGGAAAAGATGCGCCGTGAGTTTTCCGCGAATGTATCCCATGAACTGAAGACCCCGCTGACCTCGATTTCCGGATTTGCCGAACTGATGGCACAGGGGATTGTTCCCCAGGAAAAAGTGCCGGAGTTTGCTTCGGATATCTATCGGGAATCACAGCGTCTGATCGCTCTCGTGGAGGATATCATCCGACTTTCCAAGCTTGATGAAAATGCAGAGGAACCGGAATGGGAGGATGTTGACCTTATGGAGGTCTCTGCCGATACGGTCGATGGACTGCGCTCGACAGCAGAAAAGAGGAACATTGCACTGGTCCTGGAGGGCGAACATGTGCAGGTGAAGGGTGTATTCCGTCTCCTGAGTGAAATGGTTTACAATCTGTGTGACAATGCCATCAAGTACAATCGGGATGGCGGAAAAGTGACCATCCGTACAGGAAAGCAGGATGAGGTTCCGTTCCTGGAAGTTGCAGATACAGGCATCGGTATTGCACCGGAGCATGTGAACCGGATCTTTGAACGTTTCTACCGTGTAGACAAGAGTCACTCCAAGGAACTGGGAGGCACAGGGCTGGGGCTTTCCATTGTGAAGCATGGCGCGCAGTTCCATGGAGCCCAGATTTCGGTAGAGAGTGAGGTAGGAACCGGCACCACGATCCGACTGATGTTTACAGGAAATAAAGAGGAAAAGAAAGCATAAGCTCAATGGCTGACCGGGTTCTCAGACGAGGACCCGGCTTTTTTCGGAGAACAGGAGACGTTGTGAAGGAACAGAGAAAAATCCGTGAAGGACAGACTGTTCAAAGAGGAAATGATGCGGTACAATGCAGGTTGGAAAGACTGCTTTCCGGGAAGGAATGAACAAGGTGCAGAAAACGGCGGTACGTGTGCTGCTGTGGGTGCTGACCATCCTTATGTGCGGGCTGATATTTGGCTTTTCCTCGCAGGATGGAGATACTTCCATGGAGACAAGCGGAATCATTGCTGAGCCGATTGCCAGAGTCATTTCTTCCGGAATGAAGGAAATGACACCCTCCAGGTATGCGGTGCTCCTCAATGATGTTCAGGCTGTTGTACGCAAGACCGCGCATTTTACCGAATATTTGGTACTGGGCGGACTTGTTTATCTTCTTCATCTGAGCTATGGGAGGAAGGCCTGTGTGATTTCCTCCTTCGTGCTGACCACATTCTATGCAGCAGGCGATGAGCTCCACCAGTGGCTTGGAGGAAGCCGGACCGGTATGTGGCAGGATGTCCTTCTGGATGCGTGCGGTGCAATGGTCGGCATTCAGATTTGCAGGGCGGCCTGGATGAAATGGAAAGAAAAGAAATCTGAATTGGCAGGAGAAAGACAACAATGAAAGCACTGATCTTAAACTCGGGAACAGGCAGCCGCATGGGGGATATTACCCGAACACACCCCAAGTGCATGACGGAAATCGGCGGAGGCGAAACGATCCTTTCACGACAGCTCCACCTGCTTTGTGAAGCCGGTGTCAGGGATATGGTGATTACGACCGGCAGCTGGGATGAAGCGATCCGTAAGGCAGTGAAAGACCAGGGGCTGGATATCCGGTGCTCGTTTGTCTGCAATCCGATTGCGGACAGAACGAATTATATCTATTCCATGTATCTGGCCAGGGAATCCCTTGCTGACGACGATGTTCTTCTTCTGCACGGTGATCTGGTGTTTGAATGGCGGGCACTGGAAAAGCTGCTGCAGGAACCAGGCAGCGGCATGGCTGTCTCCATGGACCTTCCGCTTCCGGAAAAGGATTTCAAGGCGGTCATCCATGATGGAAAGATTGAAAAGGTCGGCATTGAGTTCTTCGAGGATGCGGCGGCTGCTCAGCCGATGTATATCCTGAGAAAAGCAGATATGACTGTCTGGATGCAGGCGATTTCTTCCTTTATTGAGCAGGGAGAAGTCCGATGCTATGCAGAAAATGCCCTGAATACCGTGACGGACAAGGTTTTCATTCATCCTGTGAATATGGGAAAATGGCTCTGCAATGAGATTGATACACCGCAGGACCTTGAGAAGACTGCTCTCCTGCTGGAACAGGTTGAAAAGAAAACGGTGTACATGTGTTTTTCCACGGATGTCCTGCATGCGGCGCACCTGCGCCTAATTGGAAGGGCAGCGAAACTGGGACATGTAACCGTCGGTATCCTCTCGGATGAAGCAGTGGCAAGCTATAAGCGGTTTCCGCTTCTGACCTGCGAGGAACGGATGGAAATGTTCCGGAATGTAACCGGCGTCGAGCAGGTTGTGGAACAGAAAACCCTGAGCTATCGGGAAAACCTTACCGCCCTGCACCCGGATTTTGTTGTCCATGGAGACAACTGGAAGAATGACTTTCAGAAACCGATCCGTGAAGAAGTGCTTTCTCTTCTTGAACAGTGGGGCGGGGAACTGGTGGAATATCCGTATACATCAGATCCCCGATTCGGCGCACTGGAAGGAAGGGCGAGAAGTGAGCTTGCACTTCCGGATTCCAGGCGGGCAAGACTTCGCCGCCTGATTTCCATGAAGGGTCTGGTGACCGCCATGGAAGCGCACAGCGGAATTACCGGCCTGATTGTTGAGAAGACGGTGGTTCATGAAGACAATGGCGGGGCACATCAGTTTGATGCCATGTGGATTTCTTCTCTGTGTGATTCTACGGCCAAGGGAAAACCGGACATCGAACTGGTGGACATGTCAAGCCGCTTCCGCACAATCGACGATATCCTTGAGGTGACAACGAAGCCGATCATTTTTGACGGAGATACGGGTGGACTTCCGGAGCACTTTGTCTATACGGTTCGGACACTCGAGCGCATGGGTGTTTCCATGGTGATTATCGAGGATAAGACAGGGCTGAAGAAGAATTCTCTGTTTGGTACGGAAGTCACGCAGACCCAGGATGATATCGAGCATTTTGCTGAAAAAATCCGGGCTGGAAAACGTGCCCAGAAAACCCGTGATTTCATGATCTGTGCACGGATCGAGAGCCTGATCCTTGAAAAAGGGATGCAGGATGCACTCGAGCGCGCTTCCGCCTTCGTGCAGGCAGGTGCCGATGCCATCATGATCCATTCAAGGAAGAAGGATCCACAGGAGATTTTTGACTTTGTAGAGGCTTTCAGGAAGACGGATTCCGTAACACCTCTGGTGGTTGTTCCGTCCAGCTTTAATACGGTCACCGAGGATGAATGGAAAAAGCGCGGCGTGAATGTGGTGATTTATGCCAATCAGCTGACGCGAGCAGGATTTCCGGCGATGCAGAAGGCAGCGGAAACCATCCTGCATGCACACCGCGCCAAGGAATGCGATGACTTCCTGATGCCGATCAAAGAGATTATCCGACTCGTTCCCGAGGACATCGACTGAGCAAAGGAGCAAGAAAAAATGCTGACTGATCAGGCTGTGAATCAGACCATCCGGAAAATGAAACGTTTTGCAAACATGCTGACAGAACGGATGTTTGTTTCCTGCGCTTCTCTGGCACCGACAGGATACTGCGAAGTATCAAGCCTTGCGGAGAATTTCCGTGAGCCGCCGCGTGCTTCCGAATATGTCGGACAGACACCGGAACGCTGGGGCGGGAACGGACATTATGCTTGGTTTCATATGGACTGGGAAGTTCCCGCAGAACTCGATGGAGAATCCCTCTATTTCTTTCCTCATCTTGGATTCTATGAAGCAACCCTGTGGGTGAATGGAAAGATCCAGTCAAACTATGCGGCCAAATATGTGGAAGGTTCGCATGGCAATCACTGGTGCAACCGCTTTGTGGAGCATGCAAAGGCGGGTACGCTTTATTCCTTTGATCTTGAGTGCTATGCATGGCATGAAGTCCCCGGAACAGCTCCCTTTGAGACCGTGAATCGCGAAGACTTTACCTATCCGGTCAGAAACTGTGATGTATGTATCAGAGATGATACGGTCTTTGAGCTTGCATTTGACCTCAGGACCCTGCTTTCCCTGAGAGACTGCCTT
>ONVN01000208.1 GCA_900321295.1 uncultured Eubacteriales bacterium | reverse complement strand
CGAGTCAAAGAGCAGGAAAACCTTCTCGGGATCCACGACGGACATGAAGCGGTCGATTTCTTCCACGGTCTGCACGCCGGTGCCCATATGATGGTGCATCGTCAGCGTCATGCCCTTTTCCTGGGCCAGTGCACCGAGCTCATTATAGCCGCGGATCACAGTGTCCCACTGTTCGTCAGTCCAGACAGGCTTCTGATTGCCGAAAATGTTGATATCCTTGCCCTGAATGGAGTCGCCCTGTTCGCTGGCACCGATCACTCTTGCACCGAGTGCATACAGGCGGTCACGATGGGCAATGAAGTTGCGGATGGTGACTTCATAGGGTTCCGAGGTGAACAGTGTGGAAAACCAGGCGTTGCAGATCTGGAGTCCGCGGACATCCAGCTTGTGCTTGAGCACCTGCACATCCTGCGGGTACTTGTTGCCGATTTCACTTCCCTTGAAGCCTGCGAGTGCCATTTCGCTCACGCACTGCTCAAAGGTATTCTCACCGCCGAGATCCGGCATGTCATCATTGGTCCAGCCAATGGGGGCAATCGCAAGTTTGACTTTATTGGGATCGAGCATATCCATTCCCTCCACAATTCTTTTCACTTAGAATTTTCTTGTCTGTGCGACATGATCCATCAGGTCCGCATAGGCAGCCTGCACCTTTTCCTGGGTGGACACTTCGGCCACGCCCACACGCCACCAGCTCTCATAGCCGGGGGTCATGGTGCCGGGGACAACCTTGATATCATAGAGCACCGGCTTGTCCTGCTTCAGGGCATCTTCCAGCGCAGCCTTCAGTTCTTCCTCAGTATGGATCGAATAGGTCTTCAGGCCGTACCCCTCTGCGTTCCTGGCGAAGTCCAGCGGGATCGGAGCCCCGTCCAGTTCGCCGGTCTCGGGATTGCGGAAACGGAAAACCGTTCCGAAGGTCGGGCTTCCCTGATTGTTCTGCAGGTTCTCAATGCAGCCCCATCCGGAGTTGTCAAAGAGGCAGAAGTGCACTCTCAGGCCTTCCTGTACACAGGTGACCAGTTCCGAGTGCGCCATGAGATAGGTGCCGTCACCGAAGAAGGTATAGACTTCACGGTCCGGGCAGGCCAGCTTGACGCCCAGTGCGCCGTTGGTCTCATAGCCCATGTTGGAGAAGCCGTATTCCATATGATAGGCATCCGTTCCGGTCGGGCGGAAGAGACGCTGCATATCACCGGGAAGGCTGCCGGCGCTGCCGACGGCAATATCATTGGCCTTCATGAATTCATTGATGATGCCCAGTGCCCTTGTCTGCGGGAGACCCTTTTCGCTCTTGGCTGCATACCAGGCATCCACGGTCTTGTTCCACTTGTCCGAAGCCGCTCTGGCTTCGTCCGCATGCCGGTAGGTGTAGCCCGCCAGCGCTTCCGTCAGGCCTTTCAGGCCTTCCCTGGCGTCACAGATCATGGGCTCGGCATCCATCTTGATCGCATCGAAAGGACAGATGTTCAGCCCGATCACCTTGGCGTTCTCTTTGAAAAGCCACTTGGAGCAGGTGGTGAAGTCGCTCAGACGGGTACCGACCGCCAGGATGACGTCGGCTTTCTTGGCCATGACGTTTGCCGCTTCACCGCCGGTCACGCCGATGCCGCCCAGGTTCAGCGGATGTGTCCACGGGAGCACGCTCTTGCCCGCCTGGGTCTCGGAGAACGGAATACCGGTGGTCCGGCAGAAGGTATCCAGGGCTTCATGGGCATAGGAATACCGCACACCGCCGCCGCAGATGACAAGCGGATACTCGGCATTCTTCAGGATTTCTGCCGCACGCGCGATCTGGGCTGCTGTGGGCATGCGCCGGTCAAGATGCCAGACACGCTTCCTGAGGAAGGAAACCGGATAATCATAGGCTTCGCCTTCCACATCCTGCGGCATGGCAAGGCACACAGCGCCGGTTTCAGCGGGATCCGTCAGCACACGCATGGCATGCATGGCCGCACTCATCAGCTGCTCGGGCCGTTCAATCCGGTCAAAGTAATGGCATACGCCGCGGAATGCATCCGTCACGGTCTGTCCGAAGGACTGGAAGAACTCCGCCTGCTGCAGAACCGGGTCCGGCTGACGGCAGGCAAAGGTATCGCCCGGGAGAACCAGGAGCGGAATGCGGTTGGCGGTTGCACATCCGCAGGCCGTCACCATGTTCATGGCACCGGGGCCGATGGAAGAAACGCAGGGAATGATTTCCAGGCGGTTCTTCTGTTTTGCAAAAGCCATGGCGGCCAGTGCCATGTTCTGTTCATTCTTGCCCTGCAGGAAGCGGATGCTGTGTCCGCCCTGCTGGAGGGCCTGTCCGACGCCGACCACGCAGCCGTGGCCGAAAACACCGAACATGTTGCTGACAAACTTGTGCTCCACACCGTCAAGCTCCACCCACTGGTGATCCAGGAAGTGGACGAGGGCCTGCGCCATGGTCAGACGAATAGTCTCCATCGCGTTCTACCTCCTGCTTATTTCGGGTCGCCCCAGTAATGACTGTCTTTCTCCATGACCCACAGATGTTCCGGAAGGAAGACCGGATAGTCCGGGCTGCGGTAGGGATTGTCATCCAGATGCCGGATGGCCCAGAGATACCAGAGTGCATAGCCCGGTGCTGTGCAGTGCGGATGGGTGAGGCCGGGCTCAATAAAGACGGTGTCGTTGTTCTGGACCTTGACGACCTCGTCGCCGAGCTCGCCATAGCCGAAGCCATTCTCGGGGTTGGTCTTGTAATAGTAGATTTCCGGCTGCGGATGATGATGCGGCGGATAGCTGGACCACTTGCCCGGGAAGCCGATCACTTCGCCCAGCACCAGCTTGGCATCCTTTGCATTGGAATAATCAAAGATCGTGCGGACAATGCGGGTTGAGGTCTCACGCATGAGGCCGGCACCGCGGAACTCATCAGGCGTATCCACAGGCAGATACAGCTTGCTTCCGAAAGCCTTCTCGTTGTCGGTTGTCAGGATATTGATTTCCGCTTCCTCGGAGAGACAGGTCACGCGGATCGCACAGGTCCTGTCAGCATGCAGGGCGGTCGGCGGAACATCAAAGCAGTTTTCACGGCTCTCGGTATGCGTGCTGCCTGCCCAGTCGAACTTCACTTCACCGTACACGAGCAGAACGGCCTTTTCCAGGTCGGAGGCGTCTTCGTACACATCGCCCTTTTTCATGCGGTAGACGCCGAAATCCATCAGCATGTCGGCATGCTCACCGTCACGGCGTGCAAGCCATTTGAGACCAAACGGATGCTGACCCTTTGCCTTTGTAATATTGGGATTCAATTCCATTACCTCCCTGACGTCGGCACCCGGTTTGCACCGGGTGCCGGTTGTGTATGTCAGATTTCAGAAATTTTCACCGGGCGGTGTTCATCCAGAGACTTCTTGGCTGCCTTGGCGAGGACAACGCTCATGAGACCGGCATGGATGCCCACCGGAACTTCGGTGTCATTGACAATCGCGCTGATGAACTGCTTCATTTCTTCCGTGAAGCTGGCCATGTATCTCTCAAGGAAGAAGAACTGCGGCTTTTCACCGACCACGCCGGCTGCGGTGGAAACCTTCACCGTGGAGTCGCCGTCATTCTCGTCGGCTGCCATGCCCAGGGATCCGAAGACTTCCACTCTCTGGTCATAGCCATAGGCTGCACGGCGGCTGTTGTCGATGACGCCCAGAGCGCCGTTGGCAAAGGTCAGGGTCACAATGGCGGTGTCCACGTCACCGGCTTCGCCGATGCGCTTGTCGACCAGGGAGGTGCCCATGGCATAGACTTCGGTGACATCGGAGCCGGCCAGGAACATGGCCATGTCGAAGTCATGGATCATCATGTCGATGTACAGACCACCGGAGCTTGCGGCATATTCAGGGGACGGCGGCTCGGGATCGCGGGAGGTAATCTTGATGATTTCCACATTGCCCAGGGTGCCGTTGGCGACCATCTTCTGCACGGCCTTATGGTTGTGGTCAAAACGGCGGTTGAAACCGATCTGGAGCTTGCGGCCGGTTTCCTCGGCAACCTTGGCAACTTCCTTGATCCGGTCAATGGAAGTATGAACGGGCTTCTCGCAGAACACATGCTTGCCGGCCTTCATGGCAGCAATGGAGATGTCGGCATGGGTGGGGGTCGGTGAGCAGACCAGCACCGCATCGATCTCCGGATCATTGATGATGTCCATGTAGTCGGCAGAGTACTTCGGTACGCCAAAGCGCTCGGCCAGTTTCTTTGCGCTGGCTTCCATGACGTCGGTCACCATGACGACTTCCGCTTCCGGAATATGATAGGTAATGGATTCTGCATGCACATTGCCGATACGTCCGGCGCCAACGATACCAATCTTCAGCTTGTTCATAAGTTGTTCAGCCTTTCTTTATGTTTTGATTTGTATTGCTCTGCATGCCGCTTTCGCGGCATGCAGTCTTGGAAACCATCATCAGAGGGATCCGTCCCAGGTGGAGACATGCTCTTTCTTCATTTCCTCTTCATCAAACCAGCGCATGGTGACGGTCTTGGATTCCGTGTAGAAGCGGAAAGCATCCTTGCCATGGCAGTGCAGGTCGCCGAAGAAGGACTTCTTGTGGCCGGAGAACGGGAAAACACCGATCGGAACCGGGATGCCGACATTCACGCCGACCATGCCGCCGTCGGTACGGCGTGCAAACTCGCGTGCATAGTAGCCGCTCTGGGTGAAGATCACGGAACCATTGGCGAAAGGATTGCGGTTCATGAGCTCAATGCCTTCCTCGAAGTCCTTGACACGCTTGATGCAAAGGACAGGTCCGAACACTTCGCGGGTACCGATGGTCATGTCTTCGGTCACATGATCGAAGATGGTATGGCCGATGTAATAGCCGTTTTCATAGCCTTCCACCTTGACATCGCGGCCGTCAAGCACAAGCTGTGCGCCTTCATCAATGCCCTTCTGGATCCAGTCCAGGATGAACTTCTGATGTCCCTTGGAGCCGACAGGTCCCAGCTTGGAGGTCTTGTCATAGGCAGGACCGATCTTCTGCTGCTTGCACAGACGGACAAGCTCTGCGACCAGTTCGTCCGCAATGCTTTCCTCTGCAACCACGACCGGCAGGGCCATGCAGCGCTCGCCTGCGCAGCCGAAGGAGGAGTTCATGATGCCGGCTGCGGTACGGGTGATCGGAGCATCCGCCAGAACCAGAGCGTGGTTCTTGGCTTCGCACAGGCACTGTACGCGCTTGCCGTTGGCAGCAGCGGTTGCATAGACATGCTGTCCGACCGCGGTGGAACCGACAAAGGTAATGCCCTTGACGTCTTCATGGGTCAGGAAGATTTCGGCTTCATTCCTCGAGCAGGGAACAACATTGAAGATGCCGTCCGGAATGCCGGCTTCCTTGTACAGCTCAGCAAAACGGAGACTGGTCATGGGGGTCGTGGAAGCAGGCTTGAGCACGAAGGCGTTGCCGCACACAATGCACAGAGGCGCCATCCAGCCCACGGGGATCATGGCCGGGAAGTTCCAGGGAGCGATGCCGGCGAAAACACCGATCGGCTCACGGTAAAGCGTGGTGTCATAGCCGGTGGATGTGTTCATCAGGCTTTCGCCCATGAGGAGGGACGGAGCAGAGCAGGCCAGTTCGGTCATTTCCAGAGCCTTGCCGACGTCGCCGGCAGCCTCGCTCCAGCACTTGCCGTTTTCCCTGGCCACCAGCATGGTGAGCTCGTCCATGTGTTCTTCAATCAGATTGCGGAGCTTCATCATAATGCTGGCACGCTTGCGGACAGGCGTATTTTTCCATGCCGGGAAGGCTGCCTTGGCAGCAGCAATCGCCTGTTCCACTTCTTCCTTGGTGCAGCAGGGCACCTGCGCGATGGCTTCGCCGGTGGAAGGATTGTAGATGGTGTTGAACTTTTCGCTCTTGCTTTCAATAAACTGTCCGCCGATAAAGGGTTTCATGATTTCCATTGTTCCATTACCTCCATGTTTTGGTCGTAAGATGGTGACGGGGTCACAGACGGGTAATCACACTGCCGTACTGGGCTTTTTCAGAAGCAATGAATGCTTCCAGGGCTTCTTCCGTGGGCATATCCTTGGAACAGGCATGGCTGGCCACCAGCATGGCTGCCGAAGCGCTGCCTCTTTCCAGTGCATCATCAAGCGGCTTGCCGGCCATCAGCGCGTGCAGGAAGGAGGAAGCATAGCCGTCTCCGCCGCCAAAGCCCTTGAGCGCCTTGACCGGGAACGGTTTGACATCGTAGTTTCCTTCACGGCTGTAGGCATGGCTGCCGCTCTTTCCGTGCTTGATCACACAGATGGACGCGCCGAGACCAAGCCAGTAGGCTGCGCTCTTCTCATCCGTGCCGTCCAGGCCGAGCAGACGCTCCATGAGGTCAAACTCCTCACGGCTGCCCATAATGATGTCCGCTTTTTCAGCGACCAAGGACGTATAGATTGCGATCTCATCCAGGCTCTTCCAGGTATAGGCCCTGTAGTCGGCGTCAAAAACCACCGGCACGCCGTTGCGTTTGGCGTAGGTCAGGGCTTTGAGGCTTGCCTCACGGGTCGGAGAGGTGCACAGGGCAGTACCTGAGATCAGCAGGCATGCGCTGTTGCGGATATATTCCTCATCCACATCTTCCGGAGCCAGCTGCAGATCAGCCACACCCTCGCGGTACATGAGAATGGAGGATTCCGTGGGAGAAAGCATTTCCGTAAATGTCAGGCCCAGCTTTTCGCCGTGTTCACATCTGCGGATATGACTCACATCAATCCCTTCATTGACGAAGTATTTGGTGACGTAAGTGCCGAACTGGTCGTCACTCACGCGTCCCAGGAAACCAACCCGGTTCCCAAGCCTCGCCATGCCGACCGCAATGTTCGCCGGCGATCCGCCCAGGTACTTGTTGAAGTTGCTGCTCTCATCCAGCGGACGGTTGAAGTCGGTGGGATTGAAATCAATCGCAACGCGTCCGACCAGCGTGATGTGCAGCGGTTTTGAGAGATCAAAGGAAATCATACATCCGCCTTCCCTTCACTTCCAAAGAGTCTGATATATCTGGAGACAACCTCGGCCACTGCCTTGGAAGATGCCCCGATATTCCGAAAGATGTCTTTCCCCTCACAGGCACCGGCCTGTGCGCGGAAAATGTCGGTGGCCACATTCAGTTTGCGCATGCCCAGCCGGACCAGCGTCCGGAACTGTTCATCCGTCAGTCCGCTGCCGCCATGCAGCACAAGGGCGGCGTGTAGCCTGCCGTGCGCTTCCTCCACCACTTCATAGCGCAGATGCGGCGTCTGGGCATACAGCCCGTGTGCGTTGCCGATACCGACTGCAAGAGCGTCAATACCGGTCGCATCCATCTGCAGACAGTCATCGAGTGTTGCAATCTGCTCCTCGGCTGCCGTTCCGTCCTCGTTCTTTCCCACGCGTCCGACTTCGGCTTCCACAGCTGCACCCGTCCTGGAGGCCATGGTCACAACCTGCCGGGTGAGGGAAACGTTCTCGCCGATGGGCAGGTCTGATCCGTCACACATAACGGAAGTGAAACCAAGGTCCAGGGCTTCCTGAATGCATCCGAGGGTTTTCCCGTGATCGAGATGCACTGCAACCGGCACACGCGCATGTTCGGCCGCGGCCATCATCATGGGTCCGATCAGATACAGTGGAGAATACGGAAGCCTCGCTTCTGCAATCTGCAGAATCACCGGAGCCCTGCAGGCTTCCGCCGCTGCAATGACGCCCTCAATACATTCCATATTGGCCACACTGAAGGATCCAACCGCATATGAACCCTGTTCTGCCCTGGCAAGCAGCGTGCGCATATTGACAAGTCCCATAGGTTCACCGTCCTTTGCCCCTTGCGTTTCTGTGTTTCCGGGAAATTGAGATACCATGAATTGACAATCCGCATCATCATGATTATGATGCATTCTTGCATTAATGTGTCTGAAAACGGAGGCTTTACCATGCAGCTCTATTCTGCGCTTTCCCCCGAGGCCCGTCTTCTGGTCGATGAGGCCATTGCTCATCTCCAGGGCGAGTATGATCCCGCCACCGGCCTTGTTACGGAGACCTTTGAAGGAACTCCCTACCGCAGCGTGCGCAATTCCATGTATTATGCGCTGGGTGTGCTGCTCCGGGACGACCCCGGTGCGGAGGAAACGGCAGAAACCATCTGCCGGGCCGTTCTGTCCCTGCAGTTCAACGCACCCGGTGAAATCTTCCACGGTACTTTCCGCCACCCGGATGATCCGGTCCCGCCCGACGGCCTCTTTTCGTTCCACGCCGTCTCTCCCACCATGCGCTACATGGGGGATGTGGTCTGGGAAAACATTCTCTGTTCCTTCTCCAGGGAACTGGCGGCCGATCCTTCCCTGAAGGATCAGGCAGAGCACATTGAGAAAACGCTGAACCGTGCGCTCATCCGGACCATCCCCGTCGCCTGGGATACCTATGAGCCCAATCTCCGGGAATTCATCGGCATGACCTTTGCCATGCTGCTGGAGCATTTCGAAGACCGTCTCTCCCCGCAGCTTCTGGCCGATATCCGGCAGTCCTGCCGCATGCTCATGGACGGTGCCATGGAGCGGGTGCAGAAAGACCTGACACCGCTCAATACCAACATCCGCATCATGTACATTTTCCTGCTGGATTATTTCAGCCGGAAACTGGAGATGCCACACTGGCGGGAAGAAAGTCTTCTGCAGGCACGCAGGCTTCTGAACGAATACAGGGAACATCATGCCTGCGCTGAATTCAATTCCCCGACCTACTGCGGTGTGGACCTGTCCACCCTCGGGTTCTGGCGGCGCTACGGCTCCACGGAAGAACTTCGCACCCTCGGCAGCGAGCTGGAGGAAGGAATCTGGCAGGATATGGCGGATTTCTACAATCCCTCCATGCGTGCATTCTCCGGACCTTACTCCAGAAGCTATGAATTGGATATGTCCATTCATACCTGCTTCTACGATATCCTCTATCTCGGTCTCGGTGCAGAGCGCTTTCCGTATCATCCGTTCTCCATTGAAAGCGTCATCAATCCGCTGACCGTGCTCGGGGATATCCGCATCCCGGATTCTGTGATGCCCAGATTCCTGGAAACGCAGGCACCGCGGATGGTCACCCGGCAGTTCCGGGAACTGTCCGAACGCGGAGAGCCCGGCAACAACCATGCCCTGTGCACTGCCCAGGCCTGGATCACCCCGGATTTCATGGCCGGTGCCCTCTCGGGAAGTGAAAACCCGAGCCACCAGCTCCATCCCCTGGTCATCTTCTGGAGAGCCCCGGGCGGAATCGGAACCATCTGCGTGCTGCGTTCTCTGCCCGACGGCACCATGAACCATCTGCACACGGTTCTCTTTGACGGCCATGTCCGGGAACAGGACGCGGACCTGCTCGTCACCAATAAGGTCCGCCGCGATGTCGTCGTGTTCTTTGAAATCAGCTGTCCCGGACTTGCGATGGATCAGCTGTCGGACGGCTGCTGGCAGCTTCCCGGCCGGACCTTCACCCTGAAAACCGGGGACGGTGAACCGTCTGTCACCCGCACCGGAGAGCAGACCGTCCGCATCTGCTATACCCTGAAACCCGGTGCCTCCCAATCCTTTGAACTCTCCTGGTCATCAACCTGATGTTCTTTTTCAGCAGCCACCCGGCTGCTTTTTCTCTTCAATCCTCTCTTTTGACGATTGTATCCGTACCATCATTATTTGTCAACGATGAAATCATGATTTAACCATTTTTCCGCCTGTGCATTCCGACTTTACCAAAAGTTACCCAATATGTCGCGCTGTAATTGACTTTATACACCCTTTCTGATATCATTTTCCCACCATTTATACATTTTTATGAGGTGAGATCACCATGAAAGCCCGTCGCCTGCAGGAAATGGGGCTCTATATCGCAGAGCATAAATCTGCAACCATGGAAGAGCTGCAGAATGCCTTCCAGATTTCCATGAACACGGTCCGGAGAGACCTTGCTGAGCTCGTCGCCGAAGGCAGTGTCGAAAAAGTCTACGGCGGTGTCCGAGCCAAGCAGACCGTTTCCGGGTATCTTCCCTATGAGCAGCGTTCCCTCAAGCCTTCCGTTTTCAAGCGCGCCATCTGTGCCAAAGCGGCCGAACTCGTGCATGACGGTGACATCGTCTTCATTGATTCCGGAACCACCACCATCCATCTTCTGGAGGCGCTCAAGGACCGTTCCATCACCGTGATCACCAACAACATTGAAATCCTGATGTCCGCCCTGGATTACCCGAGCATCCGGCTCATCATGCTTCCCGGCGAGCTTCAGCGGTCCACCCACTCCCTCACCGGTTCAGACTCCGCTGCTTTCCTGAGCAACTTCAACACAAACATCGCCTTTATGGCTGCGACCGGCATTTCCGACGGCGGCGTCACCAATTCCATCCCTCTGGAATATGAAATCAAGAAAGCAGCCATCGCCCATACCGGAAAAGCGGTTCTGATGGTGACGGGAAACAAGTTCGGCATCACCAGCCTGCTGACCTACGCCAGGATACAGGACTTTGACCGCATCATTACGGATACCCGCATTTCCAGCGAATGGATCACCAAGATGAGTCAGCATCATGTCCCGCTCACCATTGCCGAGACATAAGAAAAAGGCAGCACGTGCTGCCTTTTTCTTATCCTCAGAATGTTTCCGGAGCCTTTTCCTTCCCGTCAGTGCCCAGCAGACGGACATCCTGCAGACGGAGGTCTTCCACTTCATGCGTCAGGAGAGGGACCGCCCTGTGCTCCACAATCTGCATGCCTTCGCCGGGCCGCAGGTCATACTGGCCCTTCGGCCACCGGCTGATTTCCTTCAGAGCTATCCGCACATGATCCATGGAGATGTCCCGGATCCGGCCGGGGATCCCGTAGATTACCGCACCGTTTTCGCCCTCACAGTCGATATAGGAGAAGCGGACATTCTCAATCGTGCCTCCCGGAATCTCCGCAGACCGGTTTACTGCCGTCAGGGCAATCGGTTCTGCACAGCCCCACCAGCTTTCCGCAAAGCGGCGGGTGCGGATGGAGATATGATCGAAGGATACGTTCCGCACGCATCCGCTGTCCCGGACCTGAATGGATAGTCCGCGGTTGCTGCGGTCAATGATACAGTTGGAGAACTGAATATCCTCAAAATCATCCACGCCTTCTGTGCCGATCTTCAGCGCAGCGCTTGTGGAAACCAGCGTACAGCCGGTCACGAGGACACCCTTGGTGTACGGATACTCCTGGTTGCCCATGGTGTTCTTCATGCAGATGCAGTCATCCGCACACTCCACATGGCAGTTGCAGATGCGTACATACCGGCTGTGATCCACATCAATACCGTCGGAATTGGCTACATCCAGAGGGTTCAGAATCCGGATCGAATCGATCAGTACGTCTTCGCATCCGCCCACATGCAGTGTCCAGAACGACACATTGCACATGACCGTATCCCGGAAGGTAATATGACGGCAGTTCTCAAAATAGACCAGCGTGGGCCGCGGGTAGAAATCCCCGGTCACATACCAGGGAGACACCCTCCGGACAAAGGCATTCCCGCTCCCGTCAATGGTTCCGCTTCCGGTCACGCGGGCATGGTCTGCCCCATAGGCATACAGGAAGACATAGGATGGTTTTCCGGTGACCGGTGTTCCCACTCTGGAAACCGGGCCGTTCTCTTTCGGCTGATCCGGTCTGAAATAATCGTCCAGCCGGTCGGATGCAATCAGTGTACTGCCGTTTTCCAGGTGCAGTTCCACATGGCTCTTCATATGAAGGGAGGAACTGCGGTAGGTTTTCCCGGAACGCAGGACCACCCTGCCTCCTCCTTCTGCAAAGCACGCATCAATGGCCTTCTGAATCGCCGCTGCATCGTTGGTCGTTCCGTCGGCTTTCGCACCATACACAATGGGATCAAAATCCATAACCCGTCACTCCTCTCCAAAGAGCTTTTTCAGACGTGCACATTCTTCGGCAATCCAGCCGGGAATTTTTTCATATAAGGCATCCCAGGTCATCAGAAGATCCGAAGGCATCCGGATGGTGGAAAAATCCAGGGTCGGTTCAAAGGACAGTGCATCCCGGAGATAGCGCACACTGTTGCGGTCATCCTGCGCGGTCGGAACAAACAGGTCCTCGCCCGTCGGCGAATAGGCTCTACTGAACGGATTTCCGATCAGGACCGGTCCGCCGGCCTCCCGGCAGCATTCCGCCCATCCGGGATACAGTTTCGTCATGATGCCGCTGGCCAGCATGGCGTGCTTTCCCGGCTGGCAGAACACATGCATATGTCCGTTCTCTTCCCCTTCGCATCCCGGAAAGTCCGGAATGAGCAGATTCAGGTACTTCCCATGGTAACTGCCTTCCGCATTCAGAACCTTTTCGTCTTTTCCCACCGTGATCCAGATGTGTTCCAGATCATACATATGTTCAATATCATAATCAAAATAGAACGCATATTCCACGGTGCATTCCGCTTCCTGCGGCACCTTCACGGTTCTCTTCGGAAAAGACCGGCTGACGGCTGTCTCCCGGAAAACGGTATATCCCACAGCACGCAGCGGAATCGGTTCCGCACGGTCAAAGTGCAGGACCGGTGTATACCGCCGTGCAGTTTCCAGATCCGTCATGCCCCTTTCGCCTCCAGTTCTGCATTCAGGCGTTCGCACAGAGCAAACAGTTCCGAGGGCTCATGAATCACATAGTCCGGTTTGTCCTCCGGGAGTTCTGCATCAAACGGCCTCCGTTTGGACCAGTCCATCAGGACCGAACGGATACCGAAACGGTTCGCACCGCGTATGTCACGCTTCACATTGTTGCCGACCATGATGATTCTTGGCTTGTCTGCCTCCGTCAGATGCATGGCCTGCATGGCCGTCTCAAACATTTTGGGGCTCGGTTTGTCCTCCCCGACTTCCTCGGAGATCACCCAGGCAGAAAAGACCGGGCTCAGACCGTGCAGGTCCATGAGGTTGTGGAAAGACCTGGTCATTCCGTCCGCCACCATGATGATCGGGTATCCCGCTTCATGAAGTCGGAGGGTTGTTTCTCTTGCACCGGGAATGCACCGTGCTCTCTGCACAACGTGCTGTGCATCCCGTTCTTCCGTGCTTTCATCAATGATCGTATCACCGATATCGGTAAAAATAATCAGCTTCTTCCCCATAAATGTCCCTCCGTTATCCTCATGTGTCACGCAGTTTCGGAAGCTGCTTTCCTCCCTGCATCTGCCTGTACAGGCAGTATAGCATAGTTCCTGCCTCAGGTATACCGTTTCGCAGGAACTCCTGCCGTTTCCTGCACAAAGGCGGACCGTGATATTGCGCAGCCCTTCAGCCGTTGGAGCTTCTGAGCGGTTTGTACATCAGGATTTCATCATGCAGCGTTCCGTCATCAAATTTCAGGGCATGATGCCGTCTTCCGCTTTCCAGAAACCCGCATTTGGCATAAAGCGCCAGGGCACGTGTATTCTCTGCCACGGCTTCCAGGTCCATCTGCTCATAGCCCATCTGTTCCGCAAGCTCGGTCAGATAGCCGATCATGGCTCCGCCAATCCCGAGCCCCCAGAATTCCTGGTAAAGGGCAATGGCCATGGAACAGCGGTGCCTGATTTTCCGTTTGTTTCCGATCCCACTCACACTGCAGTTTCCCGCGACTTTTCCGTCGACAACGGCAGCCATCATCACAGAACCCGGATCCTCCAGAATGCCTTTGAGCAGTTCACGCTCGCGCTCCTCTGTGAACGTCACTTCATCCGGATAGCGCAGAAGGTACTCTGTCTCCCCGGCTGTCCGCTTCATATATTCAATCATGTCGACCGCATCGTCCGGCTGTGTCGGCCGCAGGGTACACGTTCTGCCGTCCTTCAGTACAAGGTTTCTCTCGGGAAATTTCATGGATCTTCCTCCTTCCTGTCCTCTGTGACAGGTCACTGCTTCTTTCTCACAGCTTCCGGAGATCCGACAGGCACGGATATCCGTAGGCCGTCCCGGCGCACTGCACGGCCCTGAGAATGGCTTCGCTCACAATCTCGGCTGCCAGGGTGCCGATCACATCCATGTCTGCCTTCACATCACCTGCAGAAACAGCATAGATGCTGTCGCCGTCGGCGGACGTGTGGACAGGATGAATGGACCTGGCATATCCGTCCTGCGCCATGCCCGCAATCTTGCACAGCCTGGCTTTATCAAACGCTGCATTGGTCATGACAACCGCGAGGGTGGTATTGCCTGCAAACCGGTTCTCCATAACTTCAAGGCTTGCTTTCATCGCTTCGGCTGAACTGCAGAGGGTGGTCTTGTCCTCGGACAGGAGACCGGCGACCTGTTTTCCGGTCTTCCAGTCATAGACATCCCCCAGCGCATTGACCACAACAACCGCTCCGATCTGGACTTCACCGATCTGAAGGGCATAGCTTCCGATGCCGGATTTCATGCATCTTTCCATACCGGCGGCCTTCCCAATGGTCGCGCCACAGCCTGCGCCGTAGTTTCCGTCCCTGTAGTTCGGGGCTTCCAGGGCGAGTTTTGCCGCCTCATACCCCATTGCCTCATCCGGCCGGACATGCGGATCCCCCACCGTCAGGTCAAAGATATCCGACTGCACAACAAGCGGAACCCGGGTAACGCCCACATCCAGTCCGATGCCCCGCTCTTCAAGGCAGTTCATGACCCCGCCGGCGGCTCCGAGGCCGAAGGCACTCCCGCCGGCCAGCGTAATGGCATGAATGGTCTGGGCCGACATCAGGGGATTGAGCAGCGGCGTTTCCCGGGATGCCGGTCCGCCTCCCCGCACATCCACACCGGCCTGCATCCCTTCCGGACAGACCAGCACGGTGCAGCCCGTGCCTGCTTTTTCATTTTCCACCTGGCCTATCCGTATCTGCCGAATTGCTGTAATCGGGATCTCTGTATAGGAATGCACCGTGATTCTCCTTCCTTATGCCCTGCTTTTCCCTTTCTTTTCCCTATTATAAATCGGAATGCCGAAATAAAACAGCCGTAAAAGAATCCGGCAAAAAGCAATTGAAACGTGTTGGGAATATGGTATGATAGGTATAAGCGCACGCCTTTTGTCTTCATACTTTTTCTTTGTGCGCAGAACCTCAGCTTTCTGTCTTTTTCCATGCCGGAGCAGCTCGGCTCCTGCGGAAAACAACTCGAAGGGAAACTTGATTCATGTTTGAAGCGTTTACATCGTTCTTCAGAAGCATGAAAGAGGGGTATCTTGCCGATCCGATCTTTCATGAAAATGAAAAACAGGCCAATAAAATGATGGTCCAT
>ONVN01000366.1 GCA_900321295.1 uncultured Eubacteriales bacterium | reverse complement strand
GGCAAAAGCAGAAGGAAGACTTTCAACACAGCGTGAAGATGTACTGATGTTTGAATCAATACAGCCTGGATGTTTTGTGGTGAACACGACTCGAGTCATAAAGCCAAGTCCAACGAATCCTGATGATCTTTCTGAGGCCGAAAGAGAAGGAAGATATCAGGCCAAGGAGATTATGGAGTTCCTTCGCAAAGAAGCACCAGGGTTTGAGAATGCCGTTTTGATGAGTACCGGGGTTCAAATTGGAGTAAGGGAATCACGTCGGATAATTGGAGAATATGTGCTCACAGCACAGGATTTGCTGGAATCAAGAGAATTCGATGATACCATTGCACTTGGTGGATATCCTATAGATATTCATAATCCGAATGGGAGCGGAACGATGACAGTACGTCCTCCGGAAGGCTTCTGGTACAGAATTCCCCTGCGTAGTTTAATCGCATCAAAACCACATAATTTCTTTATGTGTGGAAGATGCATATCTGCAACACACCAGGCCGGGGCAGCGGTTCGTGTTACTCCCATTGCCATGGCAACTGGGCAGGCAGCAGGTACTGCAGCGGTGGTTTGCGCAGAAAGAGATGGCATTGCCAAGCATACTCCCTTTCAGGAAGTAAGGAAAAGACTACTTCAATCGGGAACCATCCTGAGTTAATGACAGTCAAGGAAGGGAGAAAGCATCAATGATTGACAACATTGAAAAATTCAGAGGCATTATTCCTGCATTTTATGCTTTTTACAATGAAAGAGGCGGCATTAGTCGAGAGCGCACAATGAAGGCGGCCAAGTGGATGGCGTCAAAAGGAATAAACGGTTTGTATCTGACCGGCAGCAGTGGAGAAGGAATGCTGTTGTCCGTGGATGAACGGAAAAAAGTATATGATTCCGTATTGGATGCAGTGGGCGGCGAATTAACAATCATAGCGCATGTGGCTGCCAATACCACTGCTGATTCTGTTGAACTTGCGTCCTATGCTGGAAAATGCGGGATAGATGGAATATCTGCAGTACCCAATATTTATTATCCGCTACCGGAAAACTGCATTGAAAGAAACTGGGATGCGATGATAGAGGCGGCTCAATTGCCATTTTTCATCTATAATGTTCCCTCTGCGACGGGAACGAATGTATCCATGCCCTTGTTTTCTCGAATGATAAAAAAGGAATATGTAGCCGGAATCAAGACAACCAGTACAGATGCATCCATGGTAACCAGTTTTCTCGATGCTTCCGATGGAAAAGCAGCAATTTTCTATGGTGAAGATGCACAATTGCTTGCAGGACTGAGTATGGGTGCAACAGGAGGGATTGGCGGTACATATGGTGCAATGCCAGAACTCTATGTGCAGTTGTACAAAGCATTTTGTGATGGAAATATAAAGGAGGCACAAAAATGGCAGCGTAGAGCTGTGAGAGCATTCAAGAGTGGAAGGGTAGCTTGGTCGACTGGTGTTGCAAATATGAAAGCAATACTGGAAGCTCGGGGAGTTGAAACTGGAGGATGCAGAAAACCATTCCTAACGGTACCCAAAACTGAGCCTGTCATTGAGGAAGCAGCAAAAATGGTGGAGGAATGGATAAAGAAGGTTCAAATCGATTAAGTCCTACTGTAAGCATTCCATATGCTGTGTAACAACTAAAGGTTGATAATCGGATAAAGCCTCTCAAACTTGATCCAAGCATTATCAGTAGAGAATTGCCAGTTGAATCCACGCTGTTTCTGGTCCCGACCCACATACTTGGGATTCAACACATTTCTGAGTGCTTTAGGAACTGGAATAGGATTAGAACCAATGCAATGACGTCTGAAGGTGGAAAGTTCGATCCGTTGACTGCTGTTTATTTGAGGTGCTAACCAATCTTTTGAGAAAACTGAAGAGCGAAGAACTTCTGTTGCTTTATTGATAACACATTGGTGAAAACATTGTGCCGCATAGGTTTAAGACATGTAATTGCTCTCTTCTGCAGGAGTGAGCTAGGTAACCTACACATGGTTCATATCCTAGCTCCTCCGTAATAAAACCCTTGCAAATTCTGAATTTGCAGGGGC
>ONVN01000207.1 GCA_900321295.1 uncultured Eubacteriales bacterium | reverse complement strand
GACATTCAGCGCGTTTTCGCGGAGGATTGTCCGTTTATCTGTATGTTCTACCGAAAAGGTGTCGTGCTTACGCGACTGATGTATACCACTGTCCGCGATGTCCGGGAATATGAGCTTCTCAGGGGCATCCAATCCTTCCGACCCTGATTATCCTCTTGCGCCGAAGAATGAAAGGAGATTTTCCATGGACTGGATCGAAGTCATTGTCCATACAACAACCCCGGCCTCAGACCTGATTACAGAAACACTGATCAACACCGGTGCCCAGGGCACCATGGTTGAAGACCGTTCCGACGTTCCTGACCCCGACAAACCCAACGGATACTGGGAAATCATTGATCCTCATATGATCGACGCGATGCCGGAAGACGTTCTTGTACATGCATGGTTTGAACCGGATGCGTCTTTTCCGGACCGTCTCCAAGTGCTGAAGACCCGGTATGCCCAGCTGTTGAAAACTGACCTGGGAATGGATCCCGGAACCCTTACGGTCGATACAAAGAATGTTCAGGACCAGGACTGGAATGAAGTCTGGAAGCGCTTTTACAAGCCATTCCGTGCCGGTTCACGTCTCGTTGTCAAGCCAACCTGGGAACCTTATGACCCCAAGTCCGGGGATCTCATCATTGAAATGGATCCCGGCATGGCTTTCGGCAGCGGCACGCATGAAACCACCGGTATGTGCCTGGAACTGCTTGAAAGTGTTGTCACACCGGGCAGCCACGTGATTGATGTGGGCACCGGAAGCGGTATTCTCGCCATCGGTGCAGGCTTGCTTGGTGCGACAGACGTGCTTGCCATCGACATTGATCCCACCGCCGTCAAAGTCGCAAAGGAAAACATCGAACACAATCATATGGAAAAAACGGTACGGCCGGTTGTCGGCAATCTGCTTGACGGCATGAACGATACCTGTGATATTTGTGTTGCCAATATCATAGCGGATGTAATCATTGCCTTTGCTGCTCCGCTTCTTTCTCATATCCGCAGCGGGGGAACCTTCATCTGTTCCGGGATTATCCGCGAACGCGAAGCAGAAGTACGCACTGCTCTGCTTGAATCAGGGTATACTATTCTCCGCACGGAACACCGCGGCGAATGGACCGCTTTTCTCTCCAGAGTCCCGGGGGGTGACTGATTCTTGCACCGTTTTTTTGCACTCTCCCTCTCGGGAGAACATACTGCGCATCTGACACCTGAAGATGCACGGCATGCATCAACAGTCCTTCGCCTTGAGCCCGGGGATGAGGTGGAAATCATCTGGGAGCAGCATCGTTATGCAGCCCGCCTTCAGACTTGTACGCCAAAAGAGGCATCGGCTGTACTTGTCCGCCAGCTTCCGGATACCGAGCCCCGTCTGCAGTTAACGCTCTTTCAGGGACTCCCAAAAGCTGATAAAATGGATCTTATTGTCCAGAAGGCCGTTGAGCTCGGTGTGCATACGGTGGTTCCTGTTCTCATGGAACGGAGCATCGCACGACCGGATGAAGCCGGCATGCGCAAAAAACAGGAGCGCTGGCAGAAAATCGCCCGGGAGGCCTGTAAACAGAGTGGAAGAACACATGATATGAGCGTTGCTTTTCCCGTTGCGCTTGCGTCCCTTCCTGCACATTTTGCCTCCCTGGATGCCATTGCTGTCCCCTGGGAGGAAGCAGGTGCTGTCTCTCTGCGAACCTGGCAGGCCGAAAGGCTCGACGCACAGTCGATTGGCATCCTTATAGGTCCCGAGGGCGGCATCTCGCCGCAGGAAATCCAGTTTCTTCAGGCAGCCGGTGCGCAAAGTGTCACACTTGGGCCAAGAATCCTGCGGACAGAAACAGCGGGACTGTGTGCTGTTTCCTGTCTGATGATGCTCTATGGCGAAATGGAACTGCCGCCGTTACGGATGGAGGATAATGATGCCTAGTGCAGCTTTTCATACACTCGGTTGCCGTGTAAATCAGTACGATACCCAGGCCATGCTTGAGATCTTCCGCTCCCGGGGATATATGATTGTTCCGTTTTCAGGGGAAGCTGACGTCTACGTCATCAACACATGCACCGTAACAGGTACCGGAGACAAGAAATCTCTCCAGCTTGCCCGTAGGGTTCTCCGCGAACATCCGGATTCCCAGCTGGTTCTTTGCGGTTGCCTGGCCCAACGCCTCGGCGAGGAACTCCTGTCCATCGGAGCCCGTCTCATTCTTGGGACGGCTCGGCGCAACGAGGTCGTGGATCTCCTGGAAAAAGCACTTGCCGACCATACCCAGATCTGTGCCGTTACCTCTCTGACCGAACAGCCGTTTGAACCGCTGTTGATCTCCTCCCAGGAGGACCATACCCGATGCGATCTGAAGATTCAGGAAGGATGCAACAATCACTGCACATACTGCATCATTCCTTCTGTACGTGGACCAATCCGATCAAGACCGCTGGAGGACATCCGTCAGGAAGCTGCACGTCTTACAAAAGCCGGATATCACGAGCTGGTCATTACGGGCATTCATCTGACCAGCTATGGCCGTGATCTTCCGGACCGTCCTTCCCTGCTGGATGCTCTCCGCGAGGTGCAGAAAGCGGATGGACTTTGGCGTATCCGTCTGGGCAGCCTGGAACCGATTATTGCCACAGAGCAATTTGCCCAGGGACTGCTTGAGCTTCCTTCCATCTGTCCGCAGTTTCATCTTGCACTTCAGTCCGGTTCGGATACAGTTCTTCAGCGCATGCGCCGTCGTTACAATACAGACATGTACCGAAAAAGTGTGCAGGCCCTTCGGCATACTTTCCCACACGCTGCTTTCACCAGTGATATCCTGACAGGTTTTCCTGGTGAAACAGAAAAGGAATTTGAAGAAACACGCGCTATGATCCGCGAAATCGGCTTTGCACGCATCCATGTTTTCCCCTTTTCTCCCCGGGAAGGCACACCCGCCGCCTCCATGCCTGGTCAGCTTTCCAGAAAAGAGAAAGAAGAAAGGGCACGCATTCTGATCGCAGATGGCCAGGAAACTGCCCGTGCCTACATGGATTCCTGGGAAGGAGAAACATCGGATGTTCTG
Source organism: uncultured Eubacteriales bacterium (assembly GCA_900321295.1). Lineage (GTDB taxonomy): Bacteria > Bacillota > Clostridia > Christensenellales > Aristaeellaceae > UBA2943. Next base: position 663 of record ONVN01000207.1, on the reverse strand, counting down.
ATCGAGGATCTTGAAGATGACGCCTGGAAGGGTTATACTCCTGAATACATTCCTGTCCTGCTCAAAAATTCTGAAATCAGAGGCGGACAAATGCTCAGGGTCCAGCTCCAGAAAGCCGACGACAACGCCATGACTGGCCGCGTCCTCGCTCATCTTTCAGTTTAGAAAGGATTGATATTATGGATAACTGCCTCTTCTGCTCCATTATTGCCGGAAAGATTCCTTCGACCAAAGTTTATGAGGACGACATGACCTATGCCTTCCGCGACATTCATCCGATGGCCAAAACCCATGTCCTGGTCGTTCCCAAAACGCATGTATGTTCCGTCCGGGATACGGCGGACGTTCCCGCAGAAGTCCTTGCAGCCTGCCTGCGCAGCTGCGCGAAGGTCGCCGAGATCGAAGGCATTGCGGACAGCGGGTTCCGCGTCGTTTCCAATTCCGGCAAGGATGCCTGTCAGAGTGTTCCCCATCTGCATTTCCATGTACTTGGCGGAGAACAGCTCACGGAACGCATGGCTTGAACAAATGCGAAAAAAAGGCATTGACGGATAGTTCGATAGGCTGTATAATAGCTCTACGGTTCGCCGTCCGTCCGTCTTAGCCGGCTGATGTCAAGGCGAGATGTGCGAGAGGAGGGATAACGATGTCTGAAATTCGAGT
>ONVN01000127.1 GCA_900321295.1 uncultured Eubacteriales bacterium | reverse complement strand
CTTGTATACGCTTAAAAACGCCTTGAATGCTGGCTTTGAGTGGCCAAAATTCAAGGCGTTTTCTTCTTCTATCCGTCAAACTCGGGTGGTATCACGTGCCTGAAAGAATGTCAACGAGGCTGAAAACATGGATTTGCGCTATAAAACGTAATCGTAGCGGAATTGTCGCTATCTTTCCTGGGTATTCCATTCTTGCAGCCAGAATCGTTTTACTTGCATGTCTTCTTTGTGTTTTCATACCTATGCTTTTTTCGTGAAATCACATTGCATAGCCATCTGGAATCAGATGCGTTTTTCACTACCTGAAGATGCAATCATACATTGGTGAATCACCCGGAAAACACATTTCTTTCCTCCAGGGATTACGTTTCATCTTCTGCGTTTTTTTACGTCAGTGGCCGTTTTAACACATGAAAAAGGCTGCAATTGCAGCCTTTTTCATGTGTGTTTACATGCACATTGCAGTTTCCAGTTCAGTACACGAAAGCCAACCTTTCGAAAAAGCCCACTTTCCCCCGCAATGATCTTCCCGGAAACAATCTTTCCTTTGTTCCAGAAACCGGCATTGGTCTGCTGTAGTCCATCGACTCCTTGCAAGCGTCAAGAAACCATGCTTATCTGTTATGGTTGTTATATTGCTGTTCGAGATACAGAAACTTATCCCACCATTCCTGGCTCGGAATCTGCTCTCCGGATTCTACCTTTGCAATATAGCTTGGTGAAACCTCCAAAAGCGTTGCAAGCATGTTTCTTGATATGCAATTATCATTCCTGAATGAAAAAACACGATTCGCATACCTTGCTCCCAACATCATCACAGCCTTTCATAAGTCACAAAACCATAAACACTTACGTTGCAAAAAATATGTCGGTCGCAATTTGTTATTCTTATTTAGTTCAGTATATCACGAACGTTCGTGTTTGGCAAGCAATTTTCAAAATCTTATCCGGCTGCTTTTGCCTTTTCTTCGAAAAGCCCACCAAAAGATGAACCCTGTTGCTTGTCTCTTGCACTTCGTTTTTAAATGAATTACTATATAATAAAAGGAAAAAGGAGATTTTTGCAATGAAATATGTCCAAACAATCATGATTTTTCTCCTGGCTTTGTTATTTTGCCTTCCTTCTGCCCTGGGAGATGAGATTACAGTCCCGGAATTTACAAACATCAAATCTTTTTCTTTTCCTGACAGCCCAGCGCTCTCCTTCGTGCGCAATCTCGGATGTGGATGGAATCTCGGCAACACATTTGATGCTTTTGATGATTCCATGATCGGAAACAAGCAGAATCTCGAAAAATACTGGTGCGGCGTTAAGACAACACAGGAAATGATCACCACCGTCTACAAGGCCGGGTTCCGCTCGATACGGCTTCCGGTCAGTTGGCATAATCATGTTGATACTGATTTCAATATTGATGCGAAATGGATGGACAGAGTCCAGGAAGTCGTAGACTGGTGCATGAACGAAGGTTTTTATGTCATTCTCAACACACATCACGATGTTGGTATCAAATATTACTATCCAGACACTGCACACGCTGAATCCTCAGAGCGCTATTTATCGTGTATATGGAAACAGATTGCGGAACGTTTCCGTGATTACAATGAACATCTGATTCTGGAATCATTCAATGAACCCCGCCTAAAGGACACGGATGTTGAATGGTGGCTGAATCCGATTGATCCCCGCTGCATAGACAGCGCAAAAGAAATCTCCCGTCTGAACCAGGTTTTTGTCAACGTCGTTCGCGCTGCAGGCGGAAAGAACGCAGAACGTTACCTGATGCTTCCTGGTTATGATGCTTCTCCTGAAGGTGCTTTATCGGCCTATTACGTTCTTCCTGAAGACTCCATCGAAAACCATCTGATCGTCTCCGTTCATGCGTACACTCCCTATGAGTTTGCTTTGAATCTCCAGGGGACTGATTCTTTCAGTGCCTCACGTCGTGCAGATCAGAATGCTGTCACGTCCTTTATGGATAAACTGTACCGGCATTTTATCGCAAAGGGAATTCCTGTCGTCATAGGTGAATATGGGGCATTGGACAAGAACAATCTTCAGTCAAGAGTCGATTTTTTCTCCTGGTATGTTGCAAACGCATCTGCGCGCAGCATCCCCTGCCTGGTATGGGACAATAATGCCTTCAGTGGCAGCGGAGAACGATTTGGCTTTCTCAAAAGACAAACCCTGACATGGCCCTTCCCTGATATCGTTCAGGCAATCCAAACCTATGCACTTCAGCCTTGAAAGGAATACATCGAACATTCATTCATGGCAAGCTGCACGGATGCATCCCCGCTGAATTGTTTTCTTTGCTGTTTCATGTCACCCCAGGAAAACGCCCTATCCTCCTCTGTTTCTGTCCCATGGCCCGGTCGAATTCCTGTTGATCTCAAGCCACTTCCCGAGTCCAACTTGACGCCTTTTTTCGCATATGCTATACTGCATACTGTCGACAGGCCGCGGGGAGCAATCCCGGTCCTGCTGTCAATATCCTATAGATAGGAGATGCCGGTTATGGAAAGGATCAGGACATTAAACACCCGCAACCTCTGCGAAAGTGCAAAAAATGGCGGATGCGGTGAATGCCAGACTTCATGCCAGTCCGCTTGCAAAACCAGCTGCGGCGTGGCCAATCAGCAGTGTGAAAAGGCTGAAAAGTAAAACAAAAGATGCCGCCCAAGGGCGGCGCTTTTTTTGTCATCATCCAGTGGAGGATCTATGGTTCATCAGTATAAACTTAATGGCTGCAATATCGTTATTGACACATGCTCCGGTTCCATCCATGCAGTGGACGAGGTTGCATATGACATCATCGCAATGTATGAAAATGGAGCACCTGAGGAAATAGTCAAATCAATTCTTACGAAATACGCGGATCGTGATGATGTTACCGAAGAGGATGTCCGGGTCTGCATCGCCGATGTCGAATCGCTCAAAAAAGAAGGCCGTCTTTTCACTCCTGACACCTACAGCAGCATGGCTGGAACTCTTAAAGAACGATCCGGTGATGTTGTAAAGGCTTTGTGCCTGCATGTTGCCCATACATGTAATTTGAATTGCTCCTATTGTTTTGCTTCTCAAGGCAGATTTCACGGTGAAAGAGCACTCATGTCTTTCGAGGTTGGAAAACGAGCGCTGGATTTCCTCATGGAGTCTTCAGGATCCAGACACAACCTGGAAGTGGACTTTTTCGGCGGGGAACCTCTGATGAACTGGGATGTTGTCAAAAGACTGGTTGCCTATGCACGATCCGTTGAAAAAGAGAAAGGCAAAAACTTCCGTTTTACGCTCACAACCAATGGCATGTTGATTGATGACGATGTTATTGAATTTGCGAACAAAGAAATGAGCAATGTTGTCTTGAGCCTTGATGGACGGAAAGAAATCCATGACCGGCTGCGTGTTGATTATGCAGGCAACGGAAGTTATGATCGTATCGTCCCGAAATTCCAGAAACTGGTCAAGGCACGTGGAAACCAGCATTATTATATGCGTGGTACATTCACCCACGCAAATCCCGACTTTACAAAAGATCTCTTTCATATGGCAGACCTTGGATTCACTGAATTATCCATGGAACCTGTTGTCTGTGCACCGGATGATCCCGCAGCCCTGACACCTGAAGATATTGAGATTGTTAAGGAACAATATGAAATTCTCGCAAAAGAGATGCTCAAGCGAAAAAAAGAAGGCCACCCGATCACATTCTACCATTACATGATTGATCTTGAAGCCGGTCCATGTATTTATAAACGGCTTTCCGGCTGTGGGTCCGGAACCGAATATATGGCCGTTACGCCATGGGGAGATCTGTATCCGTGTCATCAGTTTGTCGGCGATGAACAATTTAAACTCGGCAATATCTGGGAAGGTGTGACCAATACAGGGCTGCGTGATTCTTTTCGATCCTGTAATGCATACGCACGTGAAGAATGCAAGGATTGCTGGGCAAAACTCTACTGTTCCGGTGGCTGCGCAGCCAATGCTTATCATGCGAGCGGTTCAATACGCGGCATTTATAAACCCGGCTGCGAATTATTCTGCAAACGCATCGAATGTGCAATCATGATGAAAGTCAAAGAAGCCTTGGAAGAAACATAATCTTATTTCTCTTCGAATCCTTTCACGGTTGTCCTTATGAAAAAGTGTTTTCCAGAACATGAAAACTGCGGCGAAATAAACCATGGCCTAGGTCATTTCGCCGCAGTTTTATATCGTTTCAGGATATATATAATGTCTTTCGGTCATTGTGTAGTCAGCAATCTGAACAAGTTTCAGTTCTTTTTGTGCTTTAAATCCAAAGGATTCGATCATGAAGCGTGCCCGAAGGTTATCCTGCAGGAGCCACATATGTGTGTGCTGGCATCCTTTGGCTCTCAGGACATCATTCGCCCATTGAAGCATCTTCTCCGTTTCTAAATATGAAACCGACGGCAATGCTCCCGCATCAAGAATCATTCCCCAATCCTGAAATTCAGGATCAGGTGCACATGCAACATATCCCCTTGCATTATTTCCTGAAAACAGTATTCCCACCTGACATGCATGGTTCTGCATCCAGGCATCTACCTGACCAGCAGCATAAGTCTTATCCATTTTGCTCAGGTTTTTTTCAGGCAGATACCCTTGGTATCGGTTTTGCATAATGCCATATTTCAGCAAGGTGAGCTCATCCCGGTCAGCATTTGTCGCTAACCGGACACTGAATTCGTTCTCCATAAATTAAACCAACCTTATCCCGGCTGCCATTTGCTCCTGGTTGTATTTGTCGAGCAGTCGATGAATTCGATCGTATGGATTGAGAAGACCACTCAACGAACGATCATGGTTGAGTGTCGCAATGATATAGGATATATATTTACTCATATCCGCTTCCACAAACCACGGCGCACTGCGGAGTTCTGGTCTCCTGTATGTCAGGTTGGTCGAAATAACACGATCAATGATTCCTTCTTCATAAGCTTTATTATACTCTTCAATGCCATTTGTAAACAAAGCAAAGGAAGCAGCAGCGAAAATCCTGTTCGCACGACGCTTTTTGAGTTCACGGGCAAGTTCAATTACAGACTCACCAGAAGAGATAATATCGTCCGCAACAAAGACATCCTTGCCTTCGACACTGTCACCAATGTACTCATGGGCAATGATCGGATTCCTGCCATTTACAATCCTTGTATAATCACGGCGCTTATAGAACATGCCCATATCCAGACCAAGAACAGAGGCATAGAAGATATTCCGGTCAATGGCCCCTTCATCAGGAGAGACAACCATGAGATGGTCTTTATCAATCTGAAGTGTCTTATCCTTCTTCAGAAGTGCTTTGAAGACCTGATAAGACGGCATGATGCTTTCAAATCCGCCGGTAGGAATAGCATTCTGAACACGCGGATCATGGGCATCAAAAGTAATAATATTGCTGACACCCATGCGCATCAGGTCCTGAAGCATCATGGCGCAGTCCAGACTTTCACGGCTTGTACGGCGGTGCTGACGGCCTTCATACAGCATCGGCATAATCACATTGATTCGTTTTGCCTTGCCGTTCATAGCAGCAATAATTCGCTTCAGATCGGCATAATGTTCATCCGGTCCCATGGGAACATCCTGCCCGTACATTTTATAGGTGCAGTTGTAGGCCCCGATATCGCAGAGGATATAAATATCATATCCGCGAATCGTTTCTTTGATCATTCCTTTGCCTTCACCATTGCCAAAACGAGGACATATTGTTTTGACGAGAAAGTCTTCTCTTTGCGCGCCAGGAGTAGTCGACATGTCGCCCGGAACGGTCGTATCTGTGTGATCACGCCAATGAATCAGCCAACGGTCAATCTTTTCGCCAAGTTCTTCTGTTCCCCGCATTGCGATAAGCCCAAGCGGTCCAACAGGGTAGGTCAGAAAGGTGTCCTTGTTCCACGTGCTGACAAAATCGCTCATAGCAACAACCTCTTTCATGGCAAAATCGGCAGTCCATAATGAATTATACCTTAACAAAACGCCAAAAGAAAGACTTTTAAAAAAAGAAATGTTCCTTTTTCCTTCGTGCCTCTTTTTCGGTCATGTATATACCAGATTGTCCATTTTTCACTCTTTGCTTTGTCAGGAACGGCATGTTACAATAGCCAATGAAAGCGGTGATTGAATGAAGCACGTGAAACGTGATGTTTTTCTCCTTCTGCTGGGGGCCCTTATCCAGGCCTTTGGCATTTGCAATATTCATTCGAAATCCTTCATTACAGAAGGCGGTGTTCTGGGGTTGACGCTGCTTGTCTATCACTGGACAGGTATTTCCCCCGCTTTCTCCAGTCTCCTTCTGAATGCATCCTGCTATTTATACGGTATTTCAAGGCTTGGAAAGCCGTTTCTCATCCGCTCCGTCATTGCCAGTATATCCTATGCCGCCTTTTATATGTGTCTGGATCCGTATGCCCCGCTATTTCCATTCCTGCTCACCTCTCCTTTGCTCTGTTCCATCAGTGGAGCTCTTTTCATCGGTATCGGAGCCGGGCTCTGCGTCATCGCAGGAGGAGCAACCAGCGGCGACGATGCCATTGCTATGGGCTTATCCGATCGTTTTTCGTGTGATATCCGAATCATTTATTTCATGAGCGACATGATTGTGCTGCTCTTCTCCTTATCCTACATTCCGTTTTCCCGCATTATGTGGTCCATGCTGACCGTACTTCTTTCCAGCGAAATCATCGGCCTCATGCAACGTATTATTTACCAAAAGGAATAATCTTTCGGTTCATTTCATGATCTGCATAAAAAATGCCGCAATGACCGTGAATGCAGAATGCATCAAAGTCATTGCGGCACGCTTTCTCTCATACATCTTCCAAGTTTTACAACCAGAATTATGCATCCGAATCAAGCTTTTTCCGGACATAAAAGCGGACCAGTTCCTCAAGGATTTCGTCCCGTTCAAGCCGGCAAATCAAGCTGCGCGCAGAATTATGACTCGTTATATATGTCGGATCACCAGAGATAATATATCCGACCATTTGTGTAATCGGATCATATCCTTTCGCCTGAAGTGCATCATATACATACATTAGGATATCCTGGGCCTCATTTCCGGACTCCTGAATTGGCTGTAACTTGGTCGTATTGAATCGGTCCTGCATGGAACCCACCTCCTGCTCATATTTGCGCTTTTTATCATTATACACAATTTATGAATGTTTGAAAAGAGCAAAGCCAGTACTTTGGGAATTTTCATCCCTGCTTTCCCTGGCAGTACGCATTTATATGCATGCTTCTTTCTCAATCGGTACCATGGACTTTTCTTGTTCTTCAAGAAGCGGCGACATCTTTTTGTTTGCAAGAATAAGAAGCTTGTGCAGAGGCCGTGTGACCAAAACATACATCATATGTACATACCATTCTTCTTCCGGATAATTTTCTGAGGATGCGTCACACAGGATCACACCGTCGAATTCCATTCCTTTGCATTCCCTGGCCGCCATAACCACCGTTCCCCCGGAATAAGCTGTCATGGTTTCCTCAAGAAGTATACTGTCAGAAAGGCGGGCTTTTCTGTATAACTGTTCTGCTTCCTTTTTTGTATT
>ONVN01000206.1 GCA_900321295.1 uncultured Eubacteriales bacterium | reverse complement strand
GGGCTTCCGTCATTTTGTATAATGACAAAGCCCTTGTTTCCTTATGTATTTTCTCTTATCCTATTTTTTCTTCATGAAACAACCCTGCTTCTGCGTACATGGTGACCTTCCATGAAGAGATGTCCAATCCTTTCGTTTCTGATCTGTGCCTGAAAAAAGCAAAGCACACGCTATACCATCGGAAACCGCATTAGCAAGGCGTGTGCTTGGTTCAATTTCATACAGTTGACAAGACCAGCAGGAACAAAAGGATTGTGGCACTTTACGATTCACGGTAATCCTGCACAAGCAGTTCCATAATATTGCGTCCAATATGGCCATCCCTGCGCATTCGTCTGATCAGTTCCTCACGGTTTCCCTGTTTCGGGTCTTCCCCCTGACGAAGCTGTTTCAAAACCGCTTCGATCTCTGAAAAATCATGAACAACATAGAGTCCGGGCAGCAGGTCGCGGATAGCCAGTGAAGGATCATCGGACATGGTTCCCATGGCAGGTGTTGCGCAGTAGATCACAGGTTTTCCCGTCAGCAGATAATCCATGATCATCGATGATACATCCGTAATCAAAACATCCGAGCTCCACATGAGATCATAATAGGTGGTGGTCAGATCAACGTTTGTATTGTTTCCGTCCCGGTACTTCTGCAGATAATCCATCCATTCCTGCTCGGTTACGTAACCGTCAGCAACAAGTGCACTTTGGGCGAGAGGGTGGGGCCGGAAGATCAGATCCGCATCGGAGTGCTCCTGCGCATATTGCAGGATCCGTTCCCGATACTTCATAAAACTGCTTCCCCCCTGCCATGGGTCCATATTCCACCGCGGCGTCCAGATGATTCTCTGTTTTGACTCCTCACGACTCCTGGGCCAGAGGGGACTTTCAACACCTTCACCGCCCTGATTTAAGTCAAACTTCGGGAATCCGGTACAGAAGACTTTTTGATCGCCGGACTTCACGGTTGGAGCAAGGAGCTTTGACACATATTCCAGGGAATGCTGCTTTTCACAGAAAATGAGACGCACATTACGCACAAAGTGCATATTGTAGAGCAGACGATAATCGTCCAGAAGCGGCGAGGAATAAGGTACATAGCATACCCTGGTTATTTTGCGCAGCCCGCTTGCTTTATATGCCTTAGGCAGATAGGTCTCATAAGGCCGGGGTAGGAATACATAATCCAAATCAAGGGCTGCAGGGTCAACCCATGTTTCCGTCTCCGGATGCCATGTCTCAATGCATTGGTCTCCATATCGTTCATGCCCGAAAGAATAGGCCTTCTCCCACTCCACATGCATCAGTTTGACATAACAGAAATAGGTCAGTTCCGGCATCAGAAGAATCACCGGCTCCACATTTTCCATCGTTTTGGCTGCTTCATAAACGGGTTCCAGAACAGCCCAGTTGTTGGGAACCTGGATCAGAAAGCCGACACGAATCTTCGTCTTTTTCTCTTTCTTCTGCAGGCGCTGAAGGCTTTTCCGGTAACCCGGCCTGTTCATGGCATAGATCAGACGGCCATCTTCAAATACGATCATTTTTGCTGTTTCCAGCGCATGATGCACAAAGTTCTTCATGACGTCTTCCTTTCTGCAGACCGATAAAGTACAAAGATCATGATGGTAAGCAGAATTCCACTCAGCAGAATCTGAGCTGCCACGCTGGAGAGAATCGCACCCATCATTTCCAGTTTCTGAACCCATATCGGTGAAAGAATACACACAACCACAGCCACCAGCGGATACGCAGCCAAAAGCCATTTCTGACGCCTCGTGACCGCAATCATATCATACAAGAAAACACTAACAGCATTGAGCCCTCCATAGACCATCACGAGGAGGAGGATTCCTTTCTCTGCAGCAAGCGGTACACCATAGACCAGCTCGAGGATCGGAATGCCGAGAAGCCATGCAGCAGCGACACCGAAGAGTGTCAGCAGGGTGATGACCAGAAGCATCTTGACCACATTTCCACGAAACAGCCGATAGTTTCCTTCGTTCCATAACTGAGCCATGGGAGTCAGCAAGGGACGAAGCACAAACTGGCTGAACAGATTGATGACGAAAGCCGGCATAAACAGGATATTATATCTGTTCTGCACCACATTTGAGCAATACCTGTCAATTGCATATTTCGGTGCATTGCTAATATACAGCATAACAAAAACCGAAACAAACAAAGGAAAACAGCTTTTTACAATTTCTGCGGCATGAGAAAACTGCCAGCAAATCGGTACATCATCAAATTGATGCCATTTTGACATATTGAATGTCAGAAGAATCACCAGGCTTGCCAGAACCATAACAATGCCCGCGGCAACAAGGCTTTTTGTTAAAATCAAGGTAGCTGAAAAGCCAACAAGCACGACACATACCCGCATTGTGCTGACCATGCCGGAAAAGGCAATACGTCCATGCTGCTGAAACATCGAGGCGAACAGGTCATAAACCGCGTCCAGCATCTTGTATATGCACATGAGCATCATAAAGTGCTTTTTCACTGGTTCACCATCGGTCATAAAAACATACAGCAGACAGACGAGTATCATCATGGCACAGGAAACCATGCGCAGGGAAAAATAGTCTGCAAACCGGTATTTCTGCCGGACATCCGTCGAATGAATCGGACGGACCTCCAGCGTCCCCAGATAATACATCATCTGAGCGTGCGAAAAAGAAAAAGTGAAAATACCTCCTGCTGCCTCTCCTGCAACACGGTTCACAACGATCATCAGGACAAGGTTCAGCGCGGATTCACAGATGGAACCGATCATATTCCAGAGAACATTGGCTTTCGCGTGTTTTCCCAGCTCCATCTATGGTTCCTTCCTCCCCTCTTCGGATACGCTGACCTGCTTTTCCTTCTGGTTCTTTCGGGCTACCAAGGCATCCGTAAAACGCATATACAGGAAGAAGATGCCATGCTTCAGCCAGGCCTTTCCTTTCTGCCCGGGTGTGTACGTATCCCACATCGTCCTGTCCATATAAGCATCCAGGCCCATCGTCTTCAACCAATTGTAAGCAGGCTGAAAAATGCCATACCGCTTATCATACGGAAAAATACACTGTTTCTGTATTGCATACATATCCCGAAGGAAAGCTGCACTGTAATTGCCCTTGCCTGAATTCGACAGACGGTAGCGGATGAGCACATCATCCATAAATCCAATTGGTACCTGCTCTTTGCAAAGATGAAGCCAGTAAGGATAATCCTCAATCAGCCTTGTCACAGGCAGGTAATATCCATACCGTTCAAAAAGTTCCTTCTTGGCAAACCACGCAGGAGCAGGAAGGCAATTCCGCTCAAACAAACGGTTCTCCAGTTCACGTGGAGACATTTGGCGGAGGCGATCATAATCTTCCGCACTGGAAGCAAGATGCTTAACAATTTCACCTGATTCCGTGACGCCTTCCTGTCTGCAAAAGCAGATCAATTTCCCACTGTTTTCCAAAAAACGCACGTATTTTGTCAGAGCATCAGAACCAACAAGAATGTCTTCTGGCGACAAATCCTTGATATATTCACCTTCTGCAAGATGATAAGCTTTGTTTGCGTTTCGGACGGTTCCCTGATTTTCCGGCAGACGATGATAAACAATTCGTTGAATGGCGTCCGTCCGATGCGATTCAGCATATTTTCGCAATCGCGGTATTTCACTTTCATAATTCGGAGAGCCGTCATCCGAAAGGATGATTTCGATCTGGGGATAGTCTTGCAGAAATACACTCTCAAGAGTCTCGTAAACTCCTTCAAACCTTCTGTATATCGGAATGATTAAGGATATCAGCCCTTTTTGCATGATGTCGTCTTATACCCCTTCTGTGCCATAATCATATGAAAGGTTCGCTCGAGTTGAAATAATACTCCGAAATAAGCACCACCGTTTATCAATGAAAAAAGAGACCATAGAACCGATCTATTTACGAATCTGCTCAATAACTTCTAAAGTTGCGATGACAATTTGGCTGACTTCCGGATGCGAGACTGCACATGAGCAGCAGAGCAAACAAATACAAATACAATGTCACCACAAATAGTTAACCTATTAGTCGTTTCTTTAGTCTCCATGAAACCTACTTGTTGAAAACACATCTACTGAGAGATGTTTTCCTGAAACATTCCAAATCTTCTGGAACCCCAAGACCATGCATATGTTCTCCGATGTTGTGGAAAACAATCTTTTTCCCGTCCCGGATCATTTCATTATAGACAGGAGCTACATAAAATTCTCCGTTAACCCGGATATTCTGCTCAATCATCCGATGAGCACCGGCAACAAAATCCCGGCCATGACGGTAGTTGTAGATCCCGACAGTTGCCTCATTCGATATGACTTCTTTTTCCCTGACCATGGTGACATATCGGTTCTCATCATAACGGATGAAGCTCCACTTGGTATCATTGGCAAAGAGCGTCATAATCAGTCCGTCCGCCTCACCCATCGCGGCAAGATATGCATTGATATCGATATCCACATACTGGTCGCTGTTGGCAATCATCATGGGATCATCGCTGTCAATCCAGCGCTCTGCAAGAAGGACCGTGCACGCTGCCCCTTCGGTCACCTGATCAATGGGAACAACAATGCAGCCCGGAGCAAAAGACTGCAGCCTCCGCTCAAGGTCATACCGTTCCATGTGCTCTTTCAGACAAAGAAAGATAAAGCGGTGCGGGCAATCAGGCGTCACGCTGCGGATGACATATTCAATCATGGGATGATCGTGAATTGGAATAAGAGGCTTGGGCATCACATACCCTGCTTTAGCAAACCGGCTGCCTCGTCCCGCCATAGGGATCACGATATTCAGCATCAGTTGTCTCCCCTTTTTGCTTTCAGTTTTTCGGCATATTCATCAATCTTGACTGGCGAATAGAAGGAACTGTACTGTTCCTTGCTGATATCATAATAAGCAACCTGCTTGCCCATCAGAATCAGTTCATTGATGGCAGAAGACAGATAATACTTGCCATTCAGATGGGTCTGCTTGATCAGTGCCTGTTTGGCCGCCTCCACAAAGTCACGGCCTTTCCGGAAATAGAAGAAGCCCGTCAGGGCATCCCTGGAAATCGGACGCTTTTCCGCAACTTCCACCACCTGGTCCCCCTGCTTTTTTGCATAACTGCAGCGTGGATGAATGTTGGGGAACGTGATGATTCCTGCGTCTGCATTCTTCTCCACGAAGGATTCCACGACCGTCTGATAATTTACATCGATCACCTGGTCCCCGTTGGAGATAATCAGCGGCTCATCGTTCTGAATGCTGTCGATGGCCATCAGGCAGGTACACAACGCACCGGCAGTCTGATGACTCAGCTGGATAACCTGTGATTCAGGACAGAGAACCTTTGCAGAAAGGTCCAGATGAAACTGCTGGCAGTCTTCTTTGGAAAAAACGAAGATGAACTGCTTGTCCGGCAGTTCATTATAATCTTCCACAACCATCTCCAGGATCGTTTTTCCACTGATTTCATACAACGGCTTCGGGAAAAAGCTGTCCTTGAAGAAAGCAGAGGTGCCCATGGATGGAATCAGAATGCGAATCATGACTGACACTCCTTGATCTTGCGCATAATGTTCTCATAATTGACATCATAGACCGTGGCCACTTCAAGAACTGCAGCGCCACTTGCTTTGCCAGCCTGAACACCCTTCGGATTATCTTCAACCACAATACATTCCTCGGCCTTCATCCCGAGACGGGCCATGGCAGTGAGATACATTTCAGGATCCGGCTTTGCCTTTTTCACGTCCTCGTTGGAAACAATCAGATCCAGATATTTGCTCAGATGCGCCTTGTCCATCATCAGTTCAATCGTGGATCGAATCGAATTGGAGCAGACCGCAATCTTGTATCCCTGAGCGTGCAGTTTGGAGAGAGCATACTCGTGATGAAACATGGGATGGCATTTCTGGTGAATGAGTTCTGCAGTGTATTCCTGCTTGAGCTGATTGATAAATCCATGCAGGGATCTGGGAAGGAACTGTCCTTCACTGAGCATTTCAAGTTTTACCCTGGTCGGCAGTCCATCAAAGGTATGCAGATGATCATACCTGCTGATTTCCACTCCAAAAAGGCCCAGTGCTCTGTTGAGTGCTTCAAAATGCCAGTCCTTTGCATCAATCAGCACGCCATCCATATCAAAGAGAATCGCCTTGATTCTGTCTTCCTCCATGAAAGGTTCCTCCTGTTCTGCCTGCCTTCAAGAATTATTATAACACAGCTCTTATTCCCCACGCAATCTATTACACGGGGCTCCGAATACAGCATCTGGTCGTCCAGCTAGCCTGGCAATACATCATCCTCTATACGGTCTTCGCTATGCATCTGTTTCCGGCAGTCCATACTCGACGAAGAATCGTGTCATCCTCTGTCGTTCTCAAACATCTGCTGCCCAAAACGTGCAAAAGCGGCTACCCTGTCATGAAGAGCCGGCCAGCGCTTCATGGAGCGCTCAGAAAACAAACCGTCCTGTTCGTCCAGCGTTGCCCTGCGCTCATGTCCGATGAGCGCCCATGCAGCATCATACAGGTTCCGGAAGGTGGGGTCCCTTTGCGCTTCACAAACAAATGGCTGGCGAGGTGAATTGATGTCCTCACCGCTGATCTGAAACAAATCATACTGTTCGCAAAGTGCCCGGATTCTGTCCAGTTGCTCCCGCGTGTTGCGAAATGGCATATAGGTAATCGCACGGAATCCCGCTTCCTTTAGAAAAGGAACCAGATCATCCAGATAAGCATCCTCATAGCGTTGATCACGTTTATCCCCGGTTGCAATATTGACGACATCCCCAAGATAAGCATAGGAAGAAACAGCACCAATCTGTTCGGCAAATGCCAGTGCTTCATATACATCCGGGCATTCTTCTGTAGCATCGATATAGAATTGGCTGATCAGTGTGGATTTGATCCAGCCCAGCAGATCATACATAACAAACGGATTGCGCTCGTCCAGAAGATACCCTTCC
>ONVN01000205.1 GCA_900321295.1 uncultured Eubacteriales bacterium | reverse complement strand
GATTACATGGTCCGCCAGTAAGAAAGCAAAAAACCATTGAGAAGAACCTGAAAAAACAGGATTGATATAACAGGAGCTGTTCCGGAAAAGCCGGGACAGCTCCTTTTGGGCTTCCAGAAAAATGGATCGGCAGACTGCTGATTCAGGATGATAAATGGAGAAAACATCTGGCAGAATCCGGATGTTCCTGCATCTACAGCTTCCGTGTTTCCTCATTCATGGACCTGCTGGTGCAGGCATTTTTCTTATTCCTTCAGTCCCTCTGTTGCAATTCCATCGGTAAGATTCTTCTGGAAGATCAGAAAAATCACCAGAATAGGCATGATGGAGAGGGTGGACATGGCAAACATTGCACCCCAGTCAGACTGTGCTGAGGGATCTGAAAACATTTTCAGTGCGATGGAAAGGGTATACTTGGAAGGAGAATTAAGATAAAGCAAGGCGCCGAAGAAGTCATCCCACCTCCACATAAAGGAGAAGATGGAGGTTGTGACAATGGAAGGCTTGATCAGAGGAAGAATGATCCAGGTAAAGATGCCATAATAGCTGCACCCATCAATTCGGGCCGATTCGTCGAGTTCCATGGGAATGCCGCGGATAAACTGCATGTTCTGGAAAATGAAGAATGCCTGTCCAAAAAAATATGGGACCGTGATGGGCAGGATGGTATTGATCCAGTTCAGTCCCTTGAATATGAGAAACTGAGGAATCATGACGACCTGAAAGGGAAGCATCATGGTCATCATGACACAAGTAAACCAGAAGTTTCTTCCGGGAAAGCGAAGTCTGGCAAACCCAAAGGCAATAATAGCGGAAGAAAGCACAGCACCGATAGAGGCAAGAATGGCAACCGTAAACGAATTCCGGAAAAAAGTTCCGAACGTATATCCGCCGAATCCCCGCCATCCGGTTGCGTAGTTTTCGAAGTGGAAGACATCCGGGATCAGCCTGTGCGCTTCACGGAAAATGGAGCTGGACTCCTTGAATGAGCTCATAACCATCCACAGGAGTGGATAAACCATGATGAAGCCGAAGCCGGCCACCAAAACATGATAGACAGCAGAGGAGAGAATCCGACGCTTTCTCATACCCATATATGCCATACGCTCACCTCTCTCCCTGATAAAAAACCCAGCGCTTTTGTGAGGAGAAAATCAGGGCTGTCATAAACCCGATGATGAGCAGAAGAATCCATGCCATTGCGCATGCATAACCCATGTCATAATCGGTAAAGGCTTTCTGATACAGGTACAGGGCATAGAAAAGTGTGGAGTTAAGCGGTTTACCCTGTGTGATGATGTATCCTGAATTGAAAACCATAAATCCGTTGATCGTCTGCATGACCAGATTGAAGAAAATGGTAGGTGTCAGGAGAGGAAGCGTTATGGCAAAAAAGGAACGCGTCTTCCCGGCTCCATCCATGGTGGCAGCCTCATAGTAGGTCCGGGGAATCTGCTTGAGACCGGCAAGAAAAATCAGCATGGAAGATCCGAACTGCCAAACTGTCAGCAGAATCAGAACCCAGATCGCAGTGTCCCTGCTTCCAATCCATGACTTGGTCGAGTTGATGCTCAGGGCCTGAAGGACCGAGTTGATCACGCCGTCGGATGAAAAAAGCTGCTTCCACATAACGGCGACAGCAACACTGCCGCCAATAATGGAGGGAAGATAGTAGACGGAACGGTAGAAACCGGTCAGCCTGCTCTGATGAGTCATGATCATCGCTACGATCAGGGCCATGAGGAGCTTGAGGGGGACAGAAACAAAAGCATAAAAGAAAGTGACGGACAGAGACTTGAGGTATTTCGAGTCCCGTGTAAACATCTTGACATAGTTGGCAAAACCAATCCATTTTGCATCGCCAAGAATGTTATAGTTTGTAAAGGACAGATACAGGGAGGCAATCATCGGAATAATCGTGAATACCAGAAAACCAATGATGAACAGACTGATGAACATATAGCCTGCGACGGATTCCCTGCAGAGAAACTCAGAAAGACTGGTGGCTTTTTTTCGCTTTGCATGTCCGGTGTCCGGCATGACGGTCATATGTATTCCTCCCAGGAAGCTGCCCGAATAGGGCTGTAATCAGTCAGAGGATGCGGCATGCCGCATCCTCTTGTGTGTTCTGAACTTTTTGTTTACTGGGCATTTGCTGAAAGGATTTCATTACCTTCTGCAAAGACCTGTGCAGCGGCTTCTTCAGGAGAAATCTCGCCATAGCGCACAAGCTCCGTCAGATCAGAGATCAGGGTGTCGATCTGGGAAGAACCGTTCGGGTTCGGACGGTCCATAGGGGTTGCAACCTTGTTGACTTCATCGATAAAAGCATACATGACCTTATCAAGGTCGCTCAGACCGTCACTCAGAGCGGCAAGAACGTTTGAATCGACCGGTACACCGCGTTCACCTTTCAGGACCAGATTGGCGTCCACGCTGGTAACGAAGAAATTGATGAAATCGGCGACGACATCCGGATACTTGGTGGAAGTGGACCCGCAGAAGAACTGACTGCTTTTCAGGTATTGGACCTGGGTTGTGTCATCTGCCATGACAGGCCACATCATCATGCCAAGTTCACGGCCGGCTGTGGAGGAAATGGTGGTGAGCTGGTTGGAGTTGGAGAAGGAATCCCATGTTGTTTTATCGATGATCGGCATGGTTTCAGTAACAGAGGGGTTCTTTTCAACAAGCAGTTCAGGAGAAACATGCCATGCTTCCTTGGAGACATCAGCGATCATCTGGAAATATGTCCTGAAAACGGAATCATCTTCCGTGCCGAAACGGGTGCCGTCTTCGGCATACAGGCTTGTCCCTTTGCCACGGAACAGCATGCCCAGAACCATCGTGTCAATATATGTCTGCGTTCCGGTCTTCTCATAGATTTCCTTGGAAAGAGAGAAGAATTCATCCCATGTCAGCTGTACCGGTGCTTCGATGCCAGCGGCCGAGAAGGTTTCCTTGTCATAGAAAAGGCAGGGGGAGTTGAGACCAAGGCAAAGCGCGTAGAGCTTGCCTTCCATGCTTCCGCTTTCAAGTACAGCACTGGAAATGCGGCTGACATCGATGGTGCCGTTCTCAACATAGGGGGTCAGGTCCATCATGAGATTCTGGGAGAAGAAGGAACCGATCTTGCCGTAATCCTGTTGGAAGATGTCCGGCATGGAGGAAGTCGCGGCCTGTGTGGCCAGCTTGTCCCAGTAGCCGTCCCAGGCAGTTGGTTCGGTTTCGAAGGTGACATTGGGATGCAGCGCAGTGTACATTGCGAGCACCTGGGTCGTCAGATCATTACGGGTCTGGTTGCCCCACCATGCAATACGGATGGTGCATGGTTCACCGCCGTTGACTTCTTTGACTGTCTCAGCGGATGCAGGAAGGACCATAACGCTCAGGAGAAGCGCCAGTGTGAGAACCAGTGACAGCATTTTTTTCATGTTGATTTCCTCCCATAATCATGATTTGATCTGTGCACATGCACAGGTTTTCAGAAAACTGTCATTATCTTAGCCGCTGGCAGGAAAAGGGTAAATTGCATTTTCCGACTTGATTGGTTGAAAAACCGACAAATGTGTCGGTTATGGATGTTTTTTGACTGTATGATCCATTACAATGGAACGGGTATACGATATAATCGGGAATCGAGAAGGGGAGAGATGTTTTCGAAGGAAGGAGAAACCGTGCCATGCAGAAGAAACCGCGTCGAAGGGACCGCATAACATCTGTGCTTTCACGGATTTCGATCCGGAACCGGCTGATCCTGATCTATGCTCTGATCCTGGTTCTGTTTTTTACGGTGAGCAGTTTGTTTTTTGTGCGGGTCCGTGAGCATTATACCGAGAACCTGAAGCGGCAGACTTCGGACCTTCTCTATATGGTGTCCCATTATCTGTCCGTGTCCATGGAAGAACTGGAAACAGAAACCTATCATCTGGTGACAGACCAGACGCTGCAGACGGAACTGCGGGAATACCTGGACGCAGGCCAGCTCTCACGGCAGGTCAGTCTCTGGAGCAGTATGAATGATCTTATCCTGAAGTACGCCGGAAACAGCACCTACATTTCTTCGGTTACGCTTGCATCGCGCAATGCGGTTACAACCCGGGGGAGAACATCGTACACGGAAGATGGAGAATATATGCAGACGGTGCTCAGAAAAGCAGATGCAGGTGCCGGTGCGCCGGTTTGGATGCCAAGCGCTTCCTTGCCTGAGACCGTGCTGCTCGCACGGTGTGTCCGCGAAATCAGGAACATGAGTCTTGCTACCATGGGAGAGATTGTTTACCGCATCCGTCTGGATAAAATTGCGGCAGATCTTCTGAGCAGACATGAATTTCTCTCCCGTGACACACCACTTGTGATTTCGGATCCTTCCGATGGAAAAATACTGTATCCATCGGAAGGAACGGCGAAGAGACTCTATCAGGCGGCATCTCAGGTGGAAGAGGGATCCTTTGAACGCATTGTGGACGGACCAGTTTCCTATCTGGTTTTCTCCGAAGGCCTTCCCTCGGGGTGGAGATGCTCTCTTCTGGTTTCCTATGATGAACTTACAGCACCTATCCGGTGGATCACGCTGTTGATTCTTGTGGTGATGGCCTGTGTTACCGTCGGCATGTTCGCCGGAGCTTCAGCATTCGCTGTAGCCTTCACAAAACATTTCTCGGTTCTTCAGGAGAAAATGAAACGTGTGGAAGAAAACCTTCTTGAGCCCATGGAGACGGAAACGGATTACGGTCTGCGCAGCGATGAAATCGGCTATCTGCATCAGGCATTTGATCGCATGGTGAGCAAGCTTCGCCAGCTGATCGAAGAAAACTATACCAATCAGCTTCTTCTGCGGGATGCACAGATCCACTCACTTGTCCAGCAGATGAACCCGCATTTCCTGTACAATACGCTGGACCTCATCTACTGGGATGCCAAGATGGCAGGGCAGGATAACATCTGTGCAGTAACCGATGCACTGGGCTCTCTTCTGCGGGCGTCCGTACAGAAGCATGCGGAGACAGACAACCTGAAGGAAGAAATGGAGCTGGCGGACAGCTATATGGAAATCCAGCAGCAGCGTTTTGGGAAACGCCTGATATATGAAAAGGAAATTAATGAAACGCTGCTCAGTGTAGCGACTCCTTTCATGTGTCTGCAGCCGCTTCTGGAAAACGCAATGCGCTATGGCGTGGAAAACATGGCAGGTCCGTGCACGGTTCGCGTGAAGGCAGTTCGTGAAGACGGGATGATGCTCCTTTCCGTCATGAATGAAGGAAGCAGTTTTCCGGAAGATCTGCTGCAGAGCCTGAGGGACGGGAGTCTTCAGCCTCAGAGCAACGGGATCGCGCTTGTGAACATTGACACACGCATCCGGCTTCTTTTCGGGGATGCATATGGGCTGAGCTTTATCAATGCAAGAAACATACACCATGAAGAAACTGCGGAGGCGGTGATCCGGCTGCCGCTCAGGAGGTGACAGGATGATTAAGGTACTGCTTGCAGATGATGAACCTGTGATTCTCCGTTCTGTACATTCTTCGATTCCATGGAAAGAGATGGGGCTTACACTCTGCGGAGCGTATGAAGATGGAATGAGTGCATACCATGCCTTTCTCGATGAGAATCCGGATATTGTGCTGACCGATATCCGAATGCCTGCATTCTCAGGCCTTGACCTGATCCGTCAGACGCGCACGTTCAGCCCGGATACGGTATTTGTGATCCTGTCGGGATATGCAGATTTTGACTATGCAAGAACAGCAATGGAATATGGGGTACGCTATTATCTCCTGAAACCATGCACCAAGGAAAAGATCATGGGTGTTCTGAAGTCGGCGGTTCAGGATGTGGAACAGATCCGCAGAACCAGACAGGCTAAAAATGTCTATGCAGGGATGCTTGCACGGGCGGACAGTGTCCCTGGAGCAGCAGAAGCGATCCGGATACAGGATTTTGGAAATGAGGGATACCGGGACAGAATACGAACCTTTGTGCTTGGGTTTTCCAGTGTGGATGAAGCAAAAATCTATGCCTTTGGGCTGCTCTGCCGGATTCAGGAAATCCAGCCGGAGGATCAGGAATCGCTGCCGCCTTTCGGGAACAAGATTGCAAGGATGAAATCGAAGGAAGAGGTGGCGGATTTTCTGGAAACCTGCCTTGCGGCTGTATATGAGAAAGAAGGACGTGCTTCAGGACAGAGACGGTTTGTGGTGAAAATACTTCAGTATATCGAGGAAGAATATGGAAATCCGGAGCTTTCCCTGAAAACAATTGCTGAGCAGAGACTCTTCATGAATACCGACTATGTCAGCAGGGAGTACCTCCGGGAGACTGGGGAAAAGTTTTCCCAGACATTGATCCGTACGCGTATGGAACACGCCAAAAGACTGCTGCATGAGAAAGCAGGGGATGTGAAAATCTACGAAATCGCAGAACAGGTCGGTTGTTCCAACGCACAGTATTTTGCACAGGCATTCAGGAAGTATACTGGGATTACACCGACAGGATATATTGAGGCACATCGCAGCGCTGCGCACCCGAAGGAGGATCAGCATGAACGAAATCTATGACAGAATCCATTTTCTTGTGGATTCAGGCTTGTGTGAGTCAAGACCCGGGGAATACCGGTTCAGGACAATTCAGGAAGCGGTGGATGCGATACCGGACGGGACCTGGGAACAACCTTCCGTGATCGAACTGATGCCGGATGTTTACTGGACGGGAGGGACAGCCACACAGTGCGGACTGGTGATCAACAGGAACTGGCTGACGATCCGGGGACTGGGGGAAAAGCCGGAGGATACCGTGATTGCTGACGCGCGCGGTCACATGGTGAACAGCTTTCCGAAAGACGGCGGGGCAAATTCCCCTGCACAGACGATGATTGTCAACGGAGACGGCCTGCGGCTGGAGAATCTGACGGTGGGGAATTATCTGAATCTGGATCTTGTGTACCCACGGGATCCTTCCAGAAACAAACCGAAAGCGTCGGAGGTGATTACCCAGGCTTATGCGCTGGCCAGTGAAGGAACCTATGATTGCTGGACGGTTGAGAACTGCAGGATCGTCGGTATGCTGGATACCCTGTCCTTCAGGCACAAAAGGCTGTACATGCATCATACGCTGATCGAAGGGACCAAGGATTTTATCGGCGGAGGAGCGGCGGCTGTTTATGATGAATGCCACATTCAGATCCATGACACCTGTCCCATGTATATGGCAGGCAGACAGGGAACACTCTACCGTCGCTGCCGTTTTACGGTTTCCCTTCCGGACTTTGATACAGTTTATCTGACCAAGTTTGGTGAAGAGCTGATACTGGACCAATGCAGTTTTGAAGGGAATGTCCGGCATCTCGAGTGGGAACTGGAGACAAAACGAGATGGCAAATGCTATGCACGGAACCTGACCCTGAACGGGTCCTCAGTGAGATTCAGCCCGGATGCGCCGTATACGACTGTGCCGATCACGGAAAAAAATGAGGAAGCCTTCTCCATAAGGAATATGCTCGGAGGACAGGACGGCTGGGATCCGGTCAGGATGTGCTTTGATCCTGCGTACCGTTCGGACCGTCCCGTCTGTCTGCGGCTGCAGGGGAACAGCACGCTGCAGGCGGGAAGCGAGGATATTCTCGAGGTCGAAACACTTCCGGAAGGAACACTCCGCAGCACGGAGGAATTGTCTGTGGAGACGTCCGAAAACATCAGCTGGCGGACAGAAGGAGACCGCATCATGGTTCGTGCGGAATCCGCGGAAGATGTTCCGGTTTCAGCGTGGATCCGCGTGGAGAAAGCAGGGGTCTATGCGGAAAAGCATTTCAGTGTCCTGCCTGAGCCTGTCTGCCAGCCGGAGATCAGGGAAGCGGCTGTTTCTGTACAGGATCAGATGCTCTGTCTCAGTTATGTTCTGGAAAAAGAGAATCAGCGGCTGCTGTCAGGATCACCGACAGATATATCTCAGGTTATCTGGTACCGGAAGCAGGATGGCTTTGTCCTGGCCATGAATGTGGAAGGAGAGCCTCCCTGTCTTGCGTATCATCTGAAATTCAGCGATGCAGGAAGCACGATTGCAGCCAGGATTCTGCCCATGGTTTATGGCAGTCGGGGTTCCATGTGCCATGAAACAGAGGGAATACGGGTGGAACCGGACATGTTCAGGGAGAGGGAAGTCTATCTTGGTGATTTCAGAACGTTCCCCGTCCTTGTGCAGCCGCCGGTTCGGGGACAGTTTCATATCGATGCTTACCGTCCGCTGTATGCAGGAGATGAAACAGAGCATGTAGCCGACTGGCAGGCAGGCCCGGCGGAAAAAGCCTGGCGGTTTGGCCGCGGCAGGGATGGTGCAAAGCATGACTGGGGTCTGGTGGCGAGCTGCCGCGGGGCATGTCTGCAGTATCTGGGCGGTCCGTTCATGGGCGGCATGCGGATGGATGTGACGCTCTGTCCGGATAAGGACACAGGAGAAGGTTTTGGCAGTGCAAACGGACAGTATATTGAACTGCTGATTAAATATGATGCCTTGTCAAAAACAGGCTATGGACTCCGGATTGAGCGCAGACCATTCTTTGCCAACGGATGCGAGTTTTCACTCCGATGCCTGAAAAACGGTATCAGCAGAGTGATCGGGACACCTGTCCTGTCATGTGCATTTATGCCGGCGTGCCATGTCTCGGTTGCTTGGAGTGAGGGTGTGCTCCGGGCAGAAGCAGAGACAACATGGGAAGAACTTCCTTCCATGGCAGTGGAGAAAGGAATACCGTCATCTGTCGGCCTGGAGGCGGCAGTGCCGGACAGTGGTTTCGGGGATATAGAGATCCATCATACGGGCACCGTACCAATCGGGAACAGAACACTGATTGCCGGCCTCTGCCTGTCCTATGGCAATCCCTGAACAGAAGGGCTGAGGCGGTATATGTTCGGAAAGAAAACCAGGATTCTGGTTGCCCTGAGGACAAAGCAAAAGCCGTCGGATCGATGTGATCCGGCGGCTTTTACTGAACACTGCCTTCAGCTGATCAGTTTTTTCGAAGAAGCAGGGCATCGGTTCCGGCCGTATGCCAGCACAGTATGCCGTTTTCTGCCTGTATCTTCCGGCCGGTCCAGAGATCGGTGTAGGAGCCTTCCGGAAGACCCGCCCGTTCGAGCGGGATGCAGACCGTTTCCTCGTGCCCCTTCCAGGAGAACAGGGCCGCGTAGGTTGTTCCTTCGATTTCAGCGGTATACACGGGACTGGCGGAACCGCCGGCGGAATCTGCGGGACGGAAGACAACGCCGCTTCTGGCAATGGCATTGACCTCCGGGTTGCCGGCGAGGCGGACCGTGCGTTCCATAGCGCCGGGCAGGCCATAATTGTCCGCGAGCAGCATAACGGAGCCGGCGATGGCGGCGGAGGTATAGCGGGCACGGGCTTCACCTTCCGTCGAATCCTGCAGCATGCAGAAACTGCGCTGGAGGACAATGTGGTCGGGGTCATTGAACTGATAGAGCCTTCCGCCGGTCCACCAGGAATAGGTCTGGGCGTTCAGGACATATTCAATATCCTCCGACAGGCCGAAGGCATCGCAGGAGAAGCGGCGTGCGTTGCCGTAGCCGTAGGGGAACAGCGGGGCAATGGAAAGGCTCAGGAAGAAGGGCCTGCCTGCTTTCTTCTCATCAAAGAGCCTTTCCAGGACGCGATAACCGTACGTCAGGGCCTGCCGGCCGGTGGTGACGGAGGGATCGACATGCACGCCTTCCATGCCCGCATGGCTCAGAAAATCGATTTTCAGGTAATCATAGTCCCAGGCGAGGAACTGTTCCGCTTTCTTTTCGGTCCATTCCAGCCACAGCGGATGGGTGACGTCGTAGGGAACAGCGCGGTCAATCCGGGGCAGGGGATTCCCCTGGGCGTCGCGGAGCACGATTTCCGAGAATGTGTGCCCGGGCATCAGGGGGATTTCACGGTCCAGCGGCCAGAAACAGGCGAAGGGGGCGTCATAGATCCCGGCCTTCTGGCCTCTTCGGTGCAGTTCGTCCCGGATGCGCAGACGGTCCTCTTCCGAAATGCGCTGCCAGCCGCCGTCCAGGTTTATATAAGTGGCACCGTGGTTTTCAAATCCGAGCGGCATCAGGAAATCATGCACAAACTCCCCGCTGGCGGCAAAGTTTTCTGCGTTCAGGTTCATGGCGAGCCCGGCATAACTGTTGAAGCCGAAGGGAACACCCTGGTCCCAGCAGCGGGGACTGCGCTCCGCGCGGAGGGTATCGGCATAGGTTTCCAGCAGGCTGCGCCAGTCCGGCCCGTAGAGAATCAGAAAACGCGAGGAGACAGCCTCTGGTCCTTTCAGACTGCCGTGCGGTGCATAGTCATGGCTGCCTTCATCACTCGCTCCCTGTCCGCATCGGGCTTCAAGGATACGGGCATCCATGCCGGGACAGGCAATGGCATTTTTCCAGACATCGAAGTCCATGGCCCCGATGAGCAAGCCTTCGCGGCTTTCCTCATGGAACAGGACGGTTACGTCATAGCTTTTCCGGCCGGCACGGAGGGCAACGGCTTCGTAGCGCATCCACATGTCGTTGTCATAGGGCACCAAGAGGATTTTGGCACCCAGGTCACGCCAGAGATAGGGCGTTTCATCACCCTTGCCGTGTGCGATCAGCGGTGTCATGCTTGCGGTGCGGACCGGGGATCCGTCGGTGCGGGACAGACGGCACTGCGCAGCAGCTCCGTTTCCGGACACGCTGAGGCATTCCGTCAGCCGCAGGCCGGCTTCGTTTTCATAGACCAGTTCAAGCAGGCCGTCCTCAGAACGCACGGATACCAGCTCGGCCTTCCGTGTGTCAATCACTGTGCCGTCATCTTCCGCGGAAGCGGAAGCCGAAAGAACCGGCTGCTCACCAAGATACAGGGTGAAAAGGCCTTTGCCTTCTTCTTTCCAGGAGTAACAGGAATTCATACTGCTGCCCTTCTTTCCGGATCATCTGAAGAACGATATCGGTCTGTGTTTTCTCCACGTGTACCTTATCGTGAAAAGGGACAAATGTCCATATGGAAAAATGACGGGAAAGCAGGCTGCCCGATGGGAGCTTCCCCAGCCGGAACAGGAGTCCGGAACCATTGCAATATGGTTTGCGCGTGATATACTGACACCAGCCGAAAGAATGGCAGGGAAAGAGAGAACGTTTATGGACCGGAACACGCCGCTGTATGATCCGAATCTTTCTGTCCGCGAACGCGCGGAATATCTTGTATCTGCCATGACACTGGAGGAAAAATATGCCTGTTTCACCCTGAATCTCCGCAACGAACGCCTGGGCATTCAGGCGTCCACCTGCGGTGGAGAAGGAGCACACGGCGTTCAGGCGAGAGCCGGGCAGCGGGAGACCTATCCGCCGACCCCGACGACCTCGTTTACCCAGCCCATCGGCATGGCGGCGACCTTTGACCGGGAACTCATCCGCCGGGCAGGAGATGTGACCGGCAGGGAATCACGTGCTTTCGGGAATGCCGTCAGCAAGAGGGGACACAGCCGCCTGTGTCCCACGGTCGATCTGTGCCGGGATCCCCGATGGGGCCGGAACGAGGAAGGGTACGGGGAGGACCCGTATCTCACGGGAAAGATGGCTTCGGCGTACATTACCGGCATGCAGGACGAGCATCGTTATGACGGAACACCCCTTGCGCCGGGCGAGCGCGGAGACCGCATCCGGACCGGTGCTGTCCTGAAGCATTTCTATGCCAACAATCAGGAATACAGGCGCTGCTACGACAGTTTTGACGTCAGCGACAAGGTCAAATATGACTATGAACTGGAACCGTACCGCTACTGTGCCCAGGAAGGACATGCCGAAGGGGTCATGACCTCCTATAATGCGATCAACCATCTTCCGGCCATGCTGAACCATGAGGTGCAGAACCTCCTGAAGGACCGCTGGGGCATCTGCTATGCCATGACCGACGGCGGGGATTTTCTGCAGACCGTCAATTTCCATCATTATTTCAAAACCCATGCGGAAACCCTGGCCGAAGCAGTCAGGGCCGGCGTGGACGCCATGCTGGACAACCCCGAGGAAGTGAAGCGGGCGGCGAAGGAAGCGTATGAACGTGGGCTGATCACGGAGGAGGAAATGGACAGGTCCATCCTCTGTACCGTCATGGAACTGATCCGACAGGGAGCCTTCGACCCGGAGGATCCCTATGCCGAACTGGACATGGCGGACGTGGGGACCGACGAGGCGAAGCGGATTTCCCTGCAGGTGAGCCAGGAATCGAACATTCTTCTGAAGAATGAAAACGGTTTTCTGCCCTTCCGGAAGGAGGACGACCTTGCGCTGATTGGGCATGTGGGGAACAGCTGGTATATGGACTGGTACGGCGGAAAGCCCCTTTACAAAGTTACCCTGAAGGCCGGAATGGAAAAGAAAATGCACCGCGCCGTGCCGTATGACAGCGGACTGAACCGGATCCGCTTCCGCGCCGGGGACCGCTATATCGGGGCCAGCTGCCCGGCCGTGCAGCCCGCCGGGCTGATGCCGCCGGAACCTGCGGAACTGGTTCTGGTGGACCGCGCAGAGGACGCGGTGATCTTTGAACAGATCAGCTGGGGTGAAGGAAGCAATTTCCTGTATGCGCCGGCCTGGGGAAAGTATCTCACGGCCGGCCCGGACGGAAAAATCAGCCTCGCATCCGATGAACCGTTTTCCTGGCTTGTCTTTGAGAATTTTACCATCGGAATGGCGGACGCGGTGCGCCTTCCGGACCCGAGGAATGCGAACTGCGTTGAACTTTCCAGGTACTGGAACGACGAAGAGGGCGATGTCGTCCTCTGCTGTTTCGGGAACCGGAATGTGTGGCTGGAGGACGGAAAACTGAAGACCGACCCGATCCGCCGGAGGAAGGCCGAGAGCAACACCAAGGAAGGCGGAAATGAAGTCAGCGCCTGGGCGGGCTCTGAGCGGAAAGCCGCCGTGCTGACGGTGGAGATGGTATCCAGCGGCATCGAGCGGGCGAAAGCCCTGGCCAGGAAGGCCGGAAAAGTCATTGTGGCGGTGGGCTGCAATCCGGTGGTGAATGCGAAGGAAGAGATCGACCGGAGCACCATCTCCATGATTCCGCTCCAGGAGAAGCTGGTGGAAGCGGTCATGGAGGCAAACCCGGATACGGCCGTTGTCCTGATTACGAACTATCCCTACGCCATCGGCTGGATGCAGGAGCATGTCCCGGCCATCCTGACAAATGCCACCGGGTCCCAGGACCTCGGCAACGGCCTTGCAGCTGCCCTATTCGGCGAGGCGAACCCGGCCGGGCGTCTGCCGATGACCTGGTACAGAGGGGATGAGGATCTGCCGCCCATGGAAGATTATGACCTGATCCATCATCCCAGAACCTACCGCTATTTTGACAGGCCCGTTCTGTATCCCTTCGGATACGGTCTGTCCTATACACAGTTCGGATACAGCGGTCTACGGGCCGAAAAGCGCGCAGGCGGGCTCACGGTTTCCGTGGAGGTGGAGAACACCGGCAGGGTGACCGGGGATGAAGTGGCACAGCTCTATATCCGGCGAATCTCTCCGTCCGCCACGGTGCACCCGGTCCGGCGGCTCATCGGCTTTGAACGCCTGCACGACATGGCGCCTGGGACGGTAAGAAGGGCAGAGTTCTCCGTGAACCCCTGCGATCTGGAGATCTACATGGAAAATGAGGGGAGAAAGCTTGTGGAACCGGGCATCTACAGGATTTACGCGGGGGGCTCCTGCCTGGATGAAAGAGTGTCCGTGGAAATCGAACTGTAGCCCGAGGGAAACGGGATCATTCCCTGAACCTTTGGCAGAAAAGAAGATGCAGTAAAGGAAAGGAAACACCGGATGATAAAGCTTGTTCATGTGACGGAAGACAACTGGCTCGATATCGCCTCCCTGTCAGTAAAGGAGCATCAGAAAGGTTATGTGGCGCCGTCCATCGGTATTCTGGCCAGGGGCTATGTTTACCGTGACTGTCATGCCAGGGTCTGGGCTTTTGAGAAGGACGGAGAAATTGTGGGGACAGCCCTGGTCCGGGAATTCACGGAGGAACCGCTTGGCTATGATCTTCAGCAGTTCATGATCGGCGCTCCGTATCAGGGAAAAGGATACGGCTCCGAAGCGCTTTCGCTGGTCCTGGAGGAACTGAGAAAAGAGGGCCGGTATGATCATGTGGAGCTCTGTGTCAAGAAGGAAGACGGAGAGGCCATCCGTCTTTACGAAAAACATGGTTTTTTGGACTCCGGATATGTGGATCCGGATGTGCCGGACTCCCTGAACATGATCTGTTCTCTCTCCGTATAAGCGCATCCGTAAACCGACAGCGGTTATATGGTCGAAGGAGGTGGCGACATGCGTGATAATCCGTCCGCCTTTTCTTCCTGTGAATATGACAGGAAAATCCGGCAGACGCTTCCGTATTATGAGACGTTCTATACTCAGGTGACCGACCTGGTGAAAACCGTGTATGAAACGCCGGTGAGTTGGCTGGATGTGGGCTGCGGCACGGGAAAGATGGCGCGCACGGCCCGGGAATCCGGGATTCCGATCCGGAGAATGGTGCTCAGTGACATTTCCCCCGAAATGCTCAGGACGGCGGAAAAAGAGAACAGGGAGAGTAGGGCGGAATTCTGTATCGCGGACGTGCGGGATCTGCCCTGGGAGAATGCGTTTGACGTGGTGACTGCCATCCAGGTTTTTCATTAGCTGCGGGAAGAGGAGCGCAGGGAAGCCCTGGGAAACGTTTTCAGGGCCCTGAAAGAAAACGGATCC
This sequence comes from uncultured Eubacteriales bacterium, assembly GCA_900321295.1. Lineage (GTDB taxonomy): Bacteria > Bacillota > Clostridia > Christensenellales > Aristaeellaceae > UBA2943. Next base: position 9,844 of record ONVN01000205.1, on the reverse strand, counting down.
TTCATCAGCTTTGAAAATATTGCACCTTTTACGGAAACCGGAAAAGAGATATACCTGGAAAAATGGAGACGCTATCAGGTGGAGCAGGGCAGGAGTCCCGAAGAAGCCGCGGGGCATATCGGACGGTACGGAAAAGGCTATTTCCCCATCACGGTGGAGGAACATCTCCGGCAGATGAGAAACTGCGGGTTCAGAGCAGTGGAAATCCTGTGGTTTTCAAATCTGCAGGCGGGTTTCTGGGGGGTGAAATAAGCATGGAATTCTATTCGACGGATGAACTGAAAGACGGCGTGATTGTCCTTCAGCTGGATCATACCTGTGATGCGCAGCCGGAAAAACGCTGGCTTCCCGCTTATTATTTCAATATCTGTCTGCCGGACGGGACCCGCATTGGGAACTGCGATCTGCGCATCGGGCATAACGACAAGACATATATCGGCGGAAACATCGGCTATGGGATTGAGGAACCATACCGCGGCCATCATTATGCCGCCAGGGCCTGTGCGCTGCTTTTCCGGCTTGCAGCAAAACATGGGATGGAGTATCTGATCATCACCTGTGTCCCGTCCAACCGGGCTTCCTCCCGCACCTGCGAACTTGCAGGGGGAAAGTATCTGGAGACTGCCCGGATCCCGGAAGACAACGAAATGTATGCGGAAGGAAAACGCGAAGTCATGGTGTACCGGTTTGACCTGATGAACCCGGTCTGCATGGAGGGCGGACACATCCGTCTGCGCAAGGCAGAGGAAAAAGACGGAGCGTCCATGCTCAGGCATGTCTGGAGCGATGAGGCAGTCTACCGGTGGATGCTCTATCAGCCCACGCTGACGGAGGAGGATGCCTGTGACCGGTGTGCGAGGACCATGCTGTATCAGAAGGATCACCCGGCCTGGTTTGTGGCCCTGAAGGAAACGGATGAAGCCATCGGTTTCTGTGCGCTGAAGGAACCGGAACCGAAGCACTTTGAAGAGTCCGGGATCGCCATCGGCAGGGCATACCAGGGAAGAGGGTACGGCCGGGAAATCCTGTCCCTGCTGCTGGAGCTGGCGTTCGGGCGGCTCGGGGCGGAAGATTTCCGGTACGGATACTTCCATGACAATGAGAAGTCCCGAAAGCTGGCGGAACACTTCGGGTTTCAGTATGACCGGTCCTATGAAATGACGCGTCCCTGGGACGGCGCAGTAAAGACGGTGGATTCCTGTCTCCTGAAGCGGGAGCAGTACATGAAGCAGCAAAGGGACGGGTAATCAGGCAGGGACGGCACGGATTGGAGGGGAAGCTATGGAGATTCGCTGGGAAGACGGCTTTACGGTGGAGGTCCGGCAGGCAGACGGAACTGTTGTTCTTTCGGCAAACCGGGAAGGCCTGCTGTCACTCGCCCGCCATCTGAGTGATCTCGCGGAGGCAATGCCCGGAACCCATCTTCACTACGATGCTTACAATTCGCTGGAAGAGGGTTCAGACGAGCTGATCATCGAAAAGATCCCGTGAAGGCAGCTCCGGCGTGCCTGCGGGGCACAGACGGTCCTGCAGACAGAATACAGGAAGAGGAGAAACATGAAATGGTTTATACCTGTGAGAACCTTGCCTTCCGTGAGGGAGGATGCTATACAGTCCGGTCCGTGGAAAACCGGAGGATGCACCGCGCATGCTCCGGTATATGAAGATCATGCTGGGGGAGACGCCGTTTCTGCTGCGCGAACCGGATGAATTCGACTATACGGAGGAAGAAGAAGCCCGCATCCTGGAGGCCAGGAAAAACGATCCCCGCAGCCTGATGCTGGTGGCCGAGGCAGGCGGGGAGATCATTGCCAGCGCAGACGTGCGTTCCCATGGTGCGAAAAGCCGCGTGCGTCACCGGGCGGATCTGGGCATTTCTGTCCGTCGGGATTTCTGGCGCCAGGGTGTCGGGTCTGCGCTGATGGAGCGTCTGCTTGCTTTTTCTGTGAAGGCAGGGTTTGAACAGGTCGAACTGGAGGTCGTGGCGAAGAACCGGCGGGCTCTGAATCTCTACCTGAAATATGGTTTCACCGTTTACGGAACACGGCCGCACGGGATAAAATATGCCGACGGCAGCTATGCCGACGACTATCTGATGGTCCGGGTGCTGTAGACGGGGCGGAAGGATCAGGAAATTCATCCGGAAGGACGGGAGCAGCCTTTGTTCAGGATCACATATAAAGGGAATTATACCTCGGATGAGCAGATCATCCGGAGAAAAGGCATTCCGGAAAACGCCGTGGAATTCGGAAAGATTTCCGATCTGAACAGCGAATTCATAAGGGGCTTTTTCCTGCTGCTGCCGGTTCTGGCCGGCATGATGGCAGTCACCTTTTTGAAATTCCGGGGAAGCGCGTATCACCTGGCCTTGGGTTTTGACACGCTCCTTGCCGTTCTTATGGGCATCCTGGCGGTCTGTTTCCTGCGGCAGGTCCATGAGGTAATCCATGCCCTGTTCTATCCGCCGGATGCCGAAAAGGAAATCTGGAAATCAAAAGTGCATGGAGCGTATTTTGTGTACTGCGAAGCGGAAATGAGCAGAAACAGATTCGTGACGATGGCGCTTGCCCCCGTCTTTGCACTCGGCATCATCCCCTTTGTCCTGTGGCTCCTTCTGCCCCAGGTGATTCCCATGCCGTATAACATCGCGGTTCCCTTTGTTTTCTGGATGATGACAATTCTCGGAACGGGCGATGCGGCCAACGTCTATCATGTGCTGAAAGAGGTCCCTGCGCATGCGCGGGTGTTCAATCATGGACTGCTGAGATCCTTTTATATCCTGGAACCGCCGGAGGGCAGATGACCGATACGGGGCCGGTGTTTTGCACGGACTGCACGGGGAAAGCAGGAACCGGCACGCAGAAGCATAAAACCTCATTCAGGAAGGAAAAATGCATGATCATTGTGAATACACTGAATCAGGGGAATCTTGATACGCATGCGGCAATTCGGAAATACTGGAACTCGGAACTGCTGGAGGAACTGTACTTTTCTCCGAAAAAGGTGCCGGAGGAACAGAAGGGCAGGGCACTTGCCGATGCGGGAATGCGTCAGCAGATTCAGCATCTGGGCATGTTTCTGGCCGGTACGGATGCAGCATCCGCATGCCGGGAGATTCTCCACGCCTTTGAGCAGGATACGGGGTTCTGCACGGGGGATGAGAAGCTTTACCTGATTCTCGGCTGTGGGACGACGACGATCTACAGTATCCAATATCAGGGAGAACCGGTTTCCGTTCTTTGTCTGGAGTCTGTCCGGGGAAATAAGGACCGGCTGCGGATGCTGCTGGCGCACGAATACACCCATCTTATCCGGGCTGCGCTTCTCCGGAAAGACATCTTCGAATCCTGCCTGGGCGAAAGGCTGGTTACCGAGGAAATTGCGGAGAACTATTCGGCTGAAACCGTTCCGGGAATGCAGGACAGGGATTACTGCATCGTTGAGGATGCAGCCGCTGCCTGGGTACTGGCGCATCGGGAGGATCTCAGGGACATGACAAAAGGGCATCTTGAAGATGCCTCATGGATACAAAACCTCTTTTCCATGTCGGCTGAAATTGACTTTCCGGTCAGAACAGGTTATGTATATGGATATGATGCAGTAAGAGATTACCTTTTGCGGAAACGGCTGCGCGTTAAGGATATTCTGGGTGCTGACTGGAAGGAAATTCTGAAGGAGGAAGAAGCATGAGGCTGTCTGCAATTCACCATGTTGCGATTATCGTATCGGATTATACGCTTTCCAGGGATTTCTATGTCAGCAAACTGGGGTTTGAGGTGGTCCGGGAGAACTACCGGCCGGAGAAGAAGGACTGGAAGCTGGACCTCCGACTGAATCAGGATACGGAGCTTGAAATCTTCGCACCGGAAAACCCTCCTGCACGGCCCTCTTATCCGGAGGCCTGCGGGCTCAGACATCTGGCTTTTTATGTGGAGGATGTTGAGAAAACCGTCTCTGAGCTGAAGAACAGGGGAATCAGCTGTGAGCCGATCCGCACCGATACGTATACAGGCAGAAAAATGACTTTTTTCTCGGATCCGGACGGTCTCCCGCTGGAACTGCATGAATAATCAGGACACAGAAGGAAAACGCTGCAGATGCAGGCAGAGGAAAGGAAATACAAAATGAACAAGAAAATGAAAACCATCCTGGCAGCTCTTCTGGTGCTTCTGCTTCCGCTGCTTGGGTGCGCGGAAACGGCAGGGCCGAAAGCGGGTTATACCCTGGACCGGGTTGTGGTGCTGAGCCGTCACAATATCCGCTCTCCGTTTACGAATGACGATTCGCTGCTTGCAGACATCACCTCTCATACCTGGTTCAAGTGGACTTCGCGTTCCAGTGAGCTCTCGCTGAAAGGTGCCATTCTTGAAACAGAGCTGGGGCAGTATTTCCGGCAGTGGCTGGAAGACGCCGGACTGTTTCCGGAAAACTGGCAGCCGGATGAAAAGGCTGTGCGTCTGTATGCCAATGCGAAACAGCGTACCCAGGCAACCGCACGGTACTTTTCGGCGGGACTCTTCCCGGTCAGCGTTGTGCCCATTGAAATGCATGCACCATACGACACGATGGATGACACTTTCTGGCCAAAGCTCACGTTTGTTTCCGACACATACTGCCAGGATGCGCTGGCGGAGATCGCTGCCCTGGGCGGAGAAAAGGGAATGAAGGGGTACAGTGAGCGGCTGAAGGATGCAATCTCTCTGGTGATGGACATAACCGATATGGAGGAAAGAGAAGCCTATCAATCCGGAAAGTACGGCAATCTGCTGAACGATGAAACCGTGATTACCCTGAAGCTGAATGAAGAGCCATACATGTCCGGTCCCATCAAAGTTGCGACGCTGGTGGCGGACGCGCTGAAATTCCAGTACTACGAGGAAACAGATGAACAGAAAGCCGCCTTCGGGCATGAAATGACCCGGGAAGACTGGCTCGCTGTCTGCAGCATTGTGGAGACCTATGGAGAAATGCTTGTCACCGCACCAATGGTTGCCGTGAATGTTGCGCATCCGCTGCTGCAGGAGATGAAGCATGAACTGGAGCAGGAGGGGCGGGTTTTCAGTTTCCTTTGCGGGCATGATTCCAATCTTGCCAGTGTGCTGGCGGCTCTGGAGGCGGAGGATTATGAACTTCCGAATACCATCGAGCCGAAAACCCCCATTGGCGGAAAGCTGACCTTTGAGCGATATCTGGATGCAGACGGGAAAGCCTGGTATGCGGTGAGCATGATTTATCAAAGCACCGAGCAGCTGCGCAGCTGTACGCAGCTTTCTCTGGAAAACCCGCCCATGAAGGAGCCGATTTTCTTCCGGGAAATCGAAACCAATGCAGACGGGCTGATTGCTGAAGCGGATCTGCTGAACCGAATCCAGGAGGCCATTGATGCCTATGATGAACTGACAGAAGAATATGCCGAGCTGGACAAAGCGGCATAATGCATTTTCCGCACTCAGCCGGATTTGCGGATCCGGAGTATGCCAAACCGGCCTCTTATCAATGATATGACAAGGACAAAGAATTGATAAAAGGCAAATGCCAATTTGCTGGAATACCGCTGAATTATGATTTGCTGATGATCGTTAAAGATTTGTTTATGACAGCATGATGCAGACAATGGTGCCTGATGGTGCTTTTGTCTGTTTTTGGAAGGTGAGAAGGATCGATGAAACGGATTGTAGGCGTTATGCCGTTGTGGGATGATGAGAAGGACAGCATCTGGATGCTGCCGGGCTACATGGACGGCGTGCATCAGGCCGGGGGACTTCCGGTTATCTTTCCGTTTACAGAGGATGAGCAGGAAATCGACCAGCTCGTGCGTATGTGCGATGGTTTTTTATTCACAGGCGGCCAGGATGTCTCCCCTGAGCTTTATCATGAAACTCCTTTGGAAGGGCTTGTAACAACATGCGGAAAACGGGATAGTATGGAAGGGATCGTCCTTGAAAAAGCCCTGGATGCGGACAAGCCGATTCTTGGAATATGCCGGGGAATACAGTTTATTAATGCAGCCCTTGGAGGAACGCTGTATCAGGATATTCCGTCTCAGCATCCGTCAGAAACAGAACACCATCAGCATGCGCCTTATGATCGACCCGTTCATGATGTAATGATGATAAAGGATTCCCCGCTGCATAAATGTCTGAAGGTTGATCATCTGCCTGTAAACAGCTATCATCATCAGGCGGTGAAGAAGCTTGCGCCGAGTTTGAAACCAATGGCAGTTTCGCCGGATGGACTGATTGAAGCTGCCTTTATGGAGGATAAAAGGTATCTGTGGGCCGTGCAATGGCATCCTGAATTTTCCTTCAGAACGGATGCGTACAGCAGAATGATTTTTGCGTCATTTATAAAAGCAATCGGATAAATTCCTGTTTGGCGAAGCTGATGAACTTTGAATTTCATGGGCAAACGACAAATGGGGATCGGAGAGAATGGATGATGGATAAGCAGAGAATCCTAAACTTGTTATCGGAATTTCCTTATGACCGAGATGAGTATTGGGTTATCACAGGCGGAGCGATGGTACTATATGACATTCGTGAGCAAACCGCCGACATTGACCTCGGATGCAGTAAACGACTAGCGGATCATCTGGAAGCAGACGGCTGTTTGTTCCGGCGGACAGACAACGGGAAAAGATGGTTCAAATATGGAAAAAATATAGAGATCTTTGAGGAATGGCTCAAGGACACCATCGAAACAGTTCATGGTTTCCATGTCGTATCCGTTAAAGGCCTGATCGAAATGAAGCAGGAGCTGGGACGGGATAAGGATAAAAAGGATATTGAGCTGATCAAAGCATTCTTAAACCGGCAAACTTCAATTTGCAGGGATGTTCCATAATCGGTATTTCTACGGGGGCCTGCTATGAACAAAAAAGAAGTCTATCAATACCTGACGGATTGCGGAATCAGATATGAAGTCACAGAGCATCAGGCGGTCTTTAATATGGCAGAGCTGGACGCTGTCGAGCTTCCATATCCGGAGGCCGATGCGAAAAACCTGTTTGTTCGGGATGATAAGAAACGGAATTACTATCTGATTACTGTGAAGGGTGACAAAAAAGTGAATCTCAAGGAGTTTCGCAGGGTGAACGGACTGAGACCTCTGACATTTGCATCAGCCGAGGATCTGATGGCAATGATGGGATTGAGCCCTGGCGCAGTTACACCTCTGGGATTGCTGAATGATTCGGAAAACAGAGTGAAATTCTATCTTGACAGTTCCTTTGGTGATGGTCTGATTGGTGTTCATCCGAACGACAACACAGCTACCGTCTGGATGAAAGCATCGGATCTTGTCCGAATCATCCGTGAAACAGGAAACGATGTGGAGTTCGTGACCATCGAATAGTATGCGAATTCTTGTTTGCAAAAAACCCGTGATCCGGAAAACAGGAGATAATCTTTCAAGCGATGTGTTTCCTGCCAGGGATATTGTGAACGGACGACCGATCCGGATCTTGCATGGAAATAAGTCTGAGTTGAACGTATTCAGGAGAAGATGATATGGATAAGAAATGCAGTAAATGCGGTGGAAAACTGATTGAAGGTGCTTTATTGGATGACCTGAGCTTTCATTCAGTCATCTATACACCGATGGAAGAACTGACAAAAATCAAAAAAATAAAAACCGGTGTGGTTTGTGACGCTTGCATACAATGTGGAAGTATTGAAAATCTTCGCGTGGAAGATCCCTCAAAATTGAGAAAAAGCGAATGAACCGGAAGGAAATTGCACAAATCCTGGTTTGTCGACAGGCTCCTTCGCAGCATGTTGTGAAAAGGCATCCGCCGGTCGATGTATTTCCCCATATGACATGAGTTCATGGTTTCATTTCCTCCCGCCACAGGGAACCCGTCATGAAACGCACTCAAGCCGGATGGGGAATCGGATAAAGCCGCAAGGCAGAAGCTTGCCAAAAGGATGAATACGATGTTTGATTCTATGAAAAAACGAAACGAATATGAGCAGACACGGGAGCTTGAACCGGCACCGGCCAGGACAAAGCGGAATTGTGTGTTCCGGAACAGCGGCATAGTTGATGTAACTTTTTTCAGGACAAAGACACAAGACGATCCGCTGGGGTACTTGTGTGGTGGTATCATCCAGGTCTTTTCGGATGGCGGCATCATCATTTATTCTCAGGATGAAAAGAGCATTTTGGAAAAGATCAATCTGAAAGATATCATCAGGGGAAGAGATAAGATCAACAATGATGATCCGGAGTTTGGAACGATGGTATCTCTTATGACATTTGAAAAGGCTGTCCATATCAGTTTTGAGAGTATTGAAATGAAGAATGCGTTCTGGAGTGCCATCACTTCTGTTTATGACAGTCTTAAGATCGATTCTGATGGAATGAATGAAATGACGCAGACTTCCATAGGGGAAGTTTGAGCAGATCATGAGGGTATAAGCCGAAAGGATAAAAACATGCAGTTTGGAATGCCAACTCTGATTGAGAATCAGATATTGGAGGAGAATGCCGCGCTTTGCTGCAGCCTTGGCCTCCAATTCATCGAACTGAATATGAATTTCCCGGAGTATCAGATCGATCAGCTGGAACAGACAGAAACCATGCTGAAAATAGCCGATCAGTACGGTATCTATTACACCATCCATCTGGACGAAAACCTGAATATAGCTGATTTCAATCTGCTGGTAACAAAAGCCTATCTGGAAACAGTGCGAAGATCTGTCGACGTGGCAAAAAAGCTGATGAGACTTCGAGATCAATATGGGGACTGCAGCCAGCCGCTGATCCTGAACATGCATATGAATCACGGCATCCATATCACTTTACCCGATCGGAAAGTGCAGATGTACAGCCGGGATTTTGATGCCTATATGAGGTCCTTTGTTACATTCCGTTCTCTTTGTGAGGAATGGATCGGGGACAGTGACGTGATGATCGCTGTTGAAAATACAGATGGTTTTCGTGAGTATGAGAAATCGGCCGTCGAATATCTGCTGGAAAGTCCGAAATTTGGTCTGACCTGGGACATCGGGCACTCGAAAGCGGTTGGTGAGAAGGATGTTCCGTTTATCCGCAAGCATCAGGAACAGCTCATCCATTTCCACATTCATGATGGATCAGAGTCTCCGGCACGGAATCATCTGGCTCTTGGTGATGGGGAAATCAATTTAATGGAAAGGCTGAAACTGGCCGAGGGCAGGAATGCCAGATGCGTTCTTGAAACAAAGACCATCGAGGCTTTGAACAAATCCGTAAATTGGCTGCGCCGGAATCATATAGGCTGAACCGTGATATCAATTTATGTTCAGCAAATCGGGATTTGGCGGGGGAAATTATGAAACAGTATTATGTTGCAAGCCTTTGCCGTGGAGGGATTCTCGGAGGCGGTATTGTTGCCGATGATGATGGAATAACATACAAAACAGGGAAAGTGACTGTTTCGCCCAAGTTAAGGAATCTCGAAATGAAATATAGAAATATTCGGGATTTTTCAAAAAAATGGGTGCTGTGATTTCCGGTGTTTACGATCCTGATGAACGACGGAGAGAACTACAAGTTTATCATCTTTAGCCCAAAGCGTTTTGATGCTGTATTAAGGGATAAGGTGAAACGCTGAATTCCGGTTTGCCGGGATATCCGTTGGAAAGACAAATCGGAAGACAGCAGAACAGGTAAACGGTATAGCTTTGCAGGAGGACGAGTGAAAGAAATACATTATATTCAGCAGCCGACAGAATATCTGTGCGGGCAGGCGTGTGTCGTCATGATTGCCAATGTGTCCGTGGACGATGTGATCCGGGTGATGAACAATGATCAGGCAACCGGGAAAAAAGACATTGAGCGGGCACTGGATCATTATGGGATC
>ONVN01000200.1 GCA_900321295.1 uncultured Eubacteriales bacterium | reverse complement strand
TGGACTACATTGATCTTCCCGACGGCAGCGCTACCCTGATCTATCCGAAGGGTGCTGAGGATGCCGTTGCCTCCACGAACCCCCTGGCTTTCAACCTGCAGATGATCCAGGAAGCGAACCTGGAAGATCCCCGTGATCTGTATGAGCGCGGCGAATGGACCTGGGACAAGTTCCGTGAGTACTGCCAGGTTCTGACAAAGGACATCGACGGCGACGGTGTGATTGATGTCTACGGCTACGGCGCCTGGATCGGCGACGCTCTTCCCGCCTGGTACATGTCCAACGGCACCTATATGGCAGCAACACCCCAGGAAAACATTTCCTCCAGTGAGATCGGTGAAACCCTCAAGTTCCTCCAGGATCTGTGGGTAACCGATCAGGTCGCGTATCCGATTCCCGCTGAAAACGGCTGGGATGTCTGCCGTTATCTGTACAGGGACAAGAAGGTCGCCTTCACCACCACGGCTGTATGGATCATGGCCAACTATGACGACTATAACTGGGACGGTCTGGCCGAAAGCACCCTGGACTTTGATATGGTGTTCGTTCCCTATCCTATCGGCCCGAGCGGCAATGCCGAAACCAACAACACCAAGATCGCCAGCGGCAACTACTGGATGCTGCCCGCCGGTGTCAAGGATCCCAAGCTTGTGTTTGACGTGTTCCGTGCCTATCAGAACTGGTATCATGACGACGTGAGCCTGCGTGACGATCCTGATGAACTCGAATGGTGGTACACCGCCACCAGCGACAAGCTGGACATCCAGAACTGGAACTTCAGCGTTCTGGAAACCCTTGGCGCAAAGAAGATGGTGGACTTCTACAATTCCTTCTCTGACAGTCTGCCCATGCTGGACTTCCTGAACGGTGCATATACACCTGCACAGTTCCAGGAGACCTACCGTCAGACCGTTCAGGATGCCCTGGACCAGATCTTCAACTGATCCATGGAAACCTCCTGTTCTCCCCCGGTTGTCTCTCTGACGAAGCGAGCCTTCCGGTTCGCGGAGAGCAGGAACCGTAAGTTCTGAAAAAAGGAAGGGGGCTGTCCTGAAACGCCGATACAGCCGGCGCTGGAGGCAGTCCCTTCCTTCATTTCTGATGAAAATCCTTTGCACAGAATCCACAACGGAGGTCACTTGGTATGAGCAAGACCCAGATTCTTTCCGGCAGCATTCCGAACCTTCCCTGGCAGCCCCGCCCGGTCAATGATCCACATGATGCACCGGTGTGGCGCTACAGCGAAAACCCGATTATCGGCCGCAACCCCGTTCCCGGTGTTGCCCGCATCTTCAACAGTGCCGCGGCCCCCTGGCAGGACGGCTTTATCGCCGTGTTCCGGGGTGAGCAGGTCAACGGCATTCCCCATGTGTATATGGGCACCAGCTCCGACGGTATTCACTGGGACATCGATCCGGAAAAAGTTCCTTTCACCGATGAGGAGGGCAAGCCTTTCCTGCCTCCCTACGCCTACGATCCGCGGCTGGTCAAGGTGGATGACACCTATTACATCATGTGGTGCCAGGATTTCTACGGCGCCTCCATCGGCATGGCAAAAACGAAGGATTTCAAAACCTTTATCCGCCTGGAAAATCCTTTTATTCCTTTCAACCGCAATGCTGTTCTCTTCCCCCGCAAAGTTGGCGGACATTTCCTGCTCCTGTCCCGGCCCAGTGACTCAGGCCATACCCCCTTCGGGGATATCTGGCTTAGCCGCAGCCCGGACATGAAGTTCTGGGGCATGCACCGTCATGTCATGAACCCGGGAAGCAACTGGTGGGAATCCGTGAAGATCGGCAGCGGTGCCGCCCCCATTGAGACCAGTGAGGGCTGGCTGCTGTTCTACCACGGTGTGTCCAGCACCTGTAACGGTTTCGTGTATTCCTTTGGTGCAGCCGTCCTGGATATCGACGAACCCAGCAAAGTCAAATACCGCTGCGCCAACTTCCTGCTGACACCGGAAGAATGGTATGAAGAACGCGGCTTTGTTCCCAACGTCTGCTTCCCCTGCGCCGCCCTGGCCGACGCGGATACCGGACGCATTGCCATTTATTATGGTGCAGCAGATACGTATCTGGGCCTCGCGTTTACGGAAATCGACCCGCTGATGGATTACATCAAGGCAAACAGCCGCGTCAGCGGGAATGACACCGAACTTGGCATTCACTGAGAAGAAGAGACATCTCCCAAAAAGAAATGGGAAAGCATGGCATCTGCATGCTTTCCCGTTTTTTCGTTTTTCCAGGTTACCTGTTTTCCTCCTGCCTGATTGCGGAGGAGGCTGTACAGATCGGAGCCCGGAGACCTGCGGTACGCTATTTGAAGATAATCGCCATCAGGACCGTCATGCATACCATCCATCCCGCGATGAAGATGACGGCAATCTTCTTTTCTGTGTGAACGGCGATATACTCCCGGATCAAAGCGCTCGGCCAGAAATAGAATGCGATGTGGCTTCCGATTCCAGTACATTGAAGGCCAATCTTCCGGCAGTATCTGAGTGCACGGAAAATATGATAATTGCTCGAGACAAGCGCCGTGTACTTTCTTCCTTCGAAGCTGTCCACAATACGTTTTGAGAACTGGAGATTCTCCAGGGTGGTCGTTGACTTGTCCTCCGGGAGGATATCCGATTCCGGGATTCCCTGACTGATCAGATAGCGTTTCATCGCTTCCGCTTCGGAAATCGTTTCGTTTGCCCCCTGACCCCCGGAAGGGATCAGCTTGGGCGGCGTCGGATCCTGGCGATAGACTTCAATGGCTTTGTCCATCCGGTCTCTCAGCAGCTTTGACACACGATCCCCGTCCAGCAGGCCTGCGCCATGAATAATGACAAAGTCGAAGTCCTTCTTCGAGGGTATGATCTGCAGAAACAGCGTATAAAGCATGAAGACAACGAAAGACGCTGAGCCATAGATAACCGATACACTGAAAACAGCCCCTGCTACCGAAAGAAAGGTCTTTGGAATCAGAACCTGCTCAGGACCACCGAATGAATAGCGGAAGACCCCTGCAATGGCGATGGCTTCCCCGGCGAGGATCACAGTCCCGAACGCAAGGGAAAGCAGCTGAGACAGATGCCTGCCTTCCTTGCGGATCATCACAATCCCATTGTAAATCAGGAAAAACGGGACGATCAGAATGCTCAGCAGGATGCCATACACCGGAATCAGCACGGTCAGGGAGTTGAAAGGGCCGACCGCGATGACATAGAACAGGAAAGAAGAGGTCAGCGCCAGGAGCAGGGCATAGCAGTTGCGGTACCTGCTTCTGTCTTTTCTGAATAAGACAATAAACACCGCCCAGCAGGCAAGTGCAAAAACGCCCATTACGATATTGACATGCATCCTATCATCCCCTGGCTGAAAGATTATCAAGAGCGCATTCCAATACTTTTTTTCGGAGAAGCTCCCGTCGATTTCAATAATAGCATATTCTCCGGAGTTTGACAGGTATCTTTGCCGCATAAATCCACAAACAGAACAAGACCGTCTTCGGGATGCCGCGACTTGCGGGGACTTTCCAGCATACCGCGGCAATTCGTTGAAAAAAGCACGCATCACGTTTCGTGGTGCGTGCTTCATCCTGCATAGGTCAGGAAACGATTCTGCTTATTTCGAGAACAGTGCCACGGAAGCCAGTTTTCCGTCCGCATGGACGGCTGCCAGATAAACTGCGTTTTCTTCCGTGCGGCTCATGACCGTCAGTTCTTCGCCTTCACGGCACTGGGACAGGAAGCTGATTTCCATTTCCCTCGGTGCAAACGCTTTCCAGAACGCAGCATCATGGGCATCCTCAAACATATCAATGTAACGCAGGTTGGTCATATGATTGCTCTTGTCCAGATCGGAAACTCGAACCGTTTTCCGATATCGCTCCGTCATGCCCTCTGTTGCTTTTTCCAGATTGATGAAATCCGGAATATCCCAGGCAGCTTCCTCGGGAAGGTCCTCCGGAAATTCAATGGCGCTGAGCCGCAGCGGCCGCTGCCTTGTCAGGCTGAACACGCAGTTCTCCAGTCTGCCGGTGGCGGCTGTCTGCCCATGCTGCTGAAGGACAAAATTCAAATTCACCAGCACCGGCTGACGATAGGGCTCCATCCACGTCGAAAGGACAGCTGAATCTGTGTAATCCAGCTTGTGCTTCAGGGAAACATGATACCGGGTATAGACCCAGGCCGCACCGTACTGCTCCGGCAATTCATCATTGCCCTTATGAAAGCTGTGCATGAACCAGGTGTGGATATCCTGGAAGTAATGCATACAGCCCCTGAGACCAATCAGGCCATCCGGGTCTGCATCCCTGTATTCCGGCAGAATTGTCTGCTGATATGGCATATGATCCTCTCCCCTCTGTTGTCTGCATCCGGTCAGGCCTTCGGCATTTCCCGGAGCGTCATCATCTGTGCTTCCTGATCCGGCTGAAGATACATCACCGGATAATGGGTGTTGATCCTGTGGAAACACGGACAGTCTTCGTCATGGTCATTGATCATTCCGCAGGCCTGCAGATGGGAATAGATCGTAACCGTACCGATATACTGAAATCCGCGTTTTTTCAGATCCCTGCTGATTCTGTCCGACAGACCGTTGCTGACCGGCACCCTGCCCTGGGGATGACCGTCATAAACAATGGTTTTCCCCTCCGTATAGGCCCACAGGTAATCGCAGAAGCTGCCAAATTCTGCGCGGATTTTCTGATAACACTGGGCATTGTAAATGACAGCCCGCACCTTGCGCTCGGATTTCAGCATGCCTTCCGTACTCAGAATACGCTTTACGTCCTCTTCGGTATACGCTGCAATCCTGTCATATTCAAAGTTGTCAAAACATGTCCTGAAGATTTCCCGCTTTTTCAGCATCAGCCCCCAGCTGAGACCGCACTGCAGATTTTCCAGTGTCAGGAATTCAAACATCTGCCGGTCATCATGTACCGGGATTCCCCATTCCGTATCATGATAGGCCCTGTCTCTTTCTGTGGCATACGCCCAGCTGCAATGTCCCATACTCATATCCTTTCATAGCTTTCGCTGACCATCGCCTGAAGCATGGTGTCACTGAGCGTGTCATCCAGAATCACCGATACCCAGCATTTTTTGTTCATATGAAAAGCAGGATACAGCCCCGGCTTCTTCAGCAGGGCATCGATCTTATCCTGGTCGACCTTCAGATTCATCACCTCAACATCCTGCACGGATGCCGAAGCTGGATCAACCTTGTATCGCGGAACCGATCCGATCACGGCATACCATTTCTTCCCTTCCTGCCTGCGGAAAGCGGCATAGGAAGGAATATTGGGCCACAGAAATTCCGGAATCGTCCCATAGGTCTCAAAGATATAGTCATAAATCCGCCTGCCCTGCTCGGTACGGAAATACTGATTCTTGCAGCATTTTTCCCGGATATCCAGCAGCAGATCACAGAATTGCTGTCTGATTTCTGCACTGTAGCCCCGGGCCGTCTCCAGGCGGAAATTGAAATAGTCCTCCTGCGTCTCCAGGTCGGTTATACGGCCTGATATCGTGCGGTCATAGGTCACTGTGATGCGGAAATTTGTCCCGGGCAGGTCTTTTGCATACACCAGGTGCATCTTTTCCGGCTGAAACCCATAGCCCAGCAGCTTCTTTTCATCGATGGCGTAATGGGCGAAGATTTCCTGCTCGATCCGCATTCCGCTCACCGGTCCTCTCCGCTTCGGTCCGGCAGTCTGGCACAGATATCAACGGCCTGCTGGAGGGTGGCCCGAAGGTGCTGAAAGGATGCCATGTCCGGGTCAAGATAGTAGAAGGTCATGGTGCCTTCCTTCCGCATCTTCACAATCCCTGCATCTTTCAGGATCTGCAGATGATGGGAAACCGCAGGACGGGAAAGATTGGTTCTCTGCGTAATCGCCTGCACACGGGAACCATTATAGTCCATCCGCATCATTTCCAGAAGAATATGCTGCCGGGTCTCATCGCCCATGGCCGTCAGTGTTTTGTGACAGGCTTCAAAATTCACCGTCAGTTCTTCGATTTCCCGCTGAATCTCCATGCTCATACTCCCCCAGGCAATGGTTTAACTGTTTAAACCAATTATATCGCAAAAGAATCGGCCGGGATCATTGGTAAAGAAAATCGAGACGGATGTTTTCCAGAATTGAAAAAGCGGACAGAAACAAAGCCTTCTGTCCGCTGTCATCTTCATGTTTTTCACAGGAAGCCATCTGTTCTTTTCAACCGCTCACAGGCATCCGGTCTTTGCCCGGGGAAAGAGACCTCTTTCAATGACTTTCCCTGTGTCCCTTCCCCCACGCTTGGCTGCCGCAAAACACGCTGCCCGCGCACCGGAATGTCTCCGGATTATAATTCATGCTGACTTCTTTTCCTGTTGCGAAGCCATGGAACCAGGGACAGGATAGCCCCTTCCGCTGCCAGCTCCGCGCCGATCTGCAGATGGCTGCTGAGCATGCGGTCACGCAGGGCTGCCGGCACTTCACTGGTTTCAACGGTGTTCCGGATTCTTCCGATCGCAGCACGGTCCAGCACGAAAAGCACCACAAACAGAATCAGGAAGCCGACCGCCAGGTACAGACCGTTCCGCCTGAAAAAAACAGCTGCCTTCCCTGGCTCTCTTTGCGGTCGCATCGCACGGAACAGGGCATAACTGGACAGTGCAAGCAGTGAAAAGGAGAAGATCAGGATCTGTGCATAGGAAAACAGCATACTGAGCGATTCATACTGCCGTTCCTGCACATTGAGACGGTTCACCACATAATCACTGTAGGCACGCTTTGTCATGAGTACGCCTTCACCGGTAATATAGAGCAGGATCAGAATCAGAATCATCAGAATGGAGATTTTTACCCGCCTGTTCATTTCTGCATCGTCCTTTCCCTGACTTCTTTCCAGGCATCCCCGGAAATGCGGACCGCCGGATCCCGGAGGCCTCTTTATTGTTTCCGATCTTCCCTCTGGCTTCCGTACTGCTTCCCGCATCCGCTGCAAATCCCGGTATGTACCGAAAGAAGATGACCGCATTCTCTGCAAGTCCATTGTCTGCGTTCGTATTCCAGAAACTGCTCCATACCCAGTCTGCGAAGCTCACGGAGGTTCTTTCCCGGTGATTCCGCCAGCGGATATTGGGAAGTATATCGGTTTTCCTTTTCCATCACGTCCTCACAAGGATAATCGGGACATTCATCGCAGTACATATATCCCTTTTCCCTGCGCTTCCGACAGAGAATGATGCCGCATCTTGCCGCACAGAATTCCGGTTTCTTTTCTTTCGGGCCATGACAGCCCGGGCAAGGATTCTCTTCTGCAAGTGCCCGGCTGCAGATACTGCAGTTCAGGCCGCAGGGAGCGATCATCTCCGCCGTCATCCGGTCTTTCGTCATTGACAATTCCCTCTTTCAGGATTCTCTCCTATCCATCGTCATCCGCCGTGCTTTCCGAAACGCCCATGCCTTTCTTCTGCCCGTATGCTCCATGTTTTCAGCTTTTTCAGGGTGCTTTTCAAAGATTAACAGATTCATGACAGAAAATCCAGAGTCTCTCCCTGTATGATCCTTTTTCTCCCTGGCTGGATCCATGTCCATGACGGCAGTACTCTGTGTCCCTCTTGACTTAGAGTGCGCTTTATGCATTATGATCCTGACAGAAGCCTGTATTGGTTCGGGATCGGCTGAGCCCTTCCTTCCAGAAGAAAAGAAAAGGAGTCGTCAATATGGCAAAAGTACTTCTGCTCAATGGCAGTCCACACGCGAATGGCTGTACAGCGACCGCTCTGCGGGAGATGATGGATGTTTTTGCCGCCGAGGGCATCGATACGGAACTGATCCATATCGGCAACAAAACCATTCGCGGATGTCTGGGATGCGGTACCTGTTCCATGACCGGGAAATGTGTGATCGATGATCTGGTCAATGAATTTGCACCCAAGTTCGAAGCTGCAGACGGCCTGGTTCTCGGAAGCCCGGTCTATTATGGCAGTCCGAACGGTACCCTTCTTGCTTTCCTGGACCGCCTTTTCTATTCAACACATTTTTCCAAGCATATGAAGGTCGGCGCTGCCGTAGTCAGCGCAAGGCGCGGCGGCAATACGGCCAGCTTTGATGTGCTCAACAAGTACTTCGGCCTTTCCGGGATGCCGGTTGCCACAAGCACCTATTGGAATCAGGTGCATGGGTTCACACCCGAAGATGTGAAAAAGGATCTCGAGGGCCTGCAGACCATGAGGAATCTGGCAAGAAACATGAGCTTCATGATTCGCGCCATTGCAGATGCCAAGGAAAAGTACGGCCTGCCGGAAGTTGAAACAGATGCCTTTACCAGCTTCCCGGACGGAAAATGACAAGGAGGATTCACAGATGAACACATATCGGCTTGCAAATGGAATCGATATCCCCAGCGTTGGTTTCGGGACCTGGCAGACCCCCGACGGTGAAGTTGCTGTCCAGTCTGTCCGCTGTGCCCTTGAAGCGGGATATACACACATTGATACGGCTCAGGCCTACGGCAATGAAGAGAGCGTCGGAAAGGCCATCCGGCTCAGCGGCATCCCGCGCAAGGATCTCTTTATCACCACCAAGCTCTGGAATGCCAATCACAGCTACGATCTGACCATGCGTTCCTTTGATGAATCCATGAATAAACTCGGCCTGGATTATCTCGATCTTTTCCTGATCCACTGGCCCAATCCGCTTGCCTTCCGTGACCGTTGGGAACAGGCAAACGCTGAGAGCTGGAAGGCCATGGAAGAGCTGTACGAAGCCGGAAAAATCCGTGCCATCGGCATCAGCAATTTCCGCCCCCATCATATGGATGCGCTGCTGAAAACCGCAAAGATTACGCCGATGGTCAACCAGATCCGCCTCTGTCCCGGTGACACGCAGGATGAAACCGTCGCCTACTGTCGGGAGCACCAGATGGTCATTGAAGCCTACAGTCCGCTGGGCACCGGCAGAATCTTTGATGTTCCCGAAATGCAGACGCTTGCAAGGAAATATAACCGCAGTATTGCCCAGATCTGCATTCGCTGGAGTCTGCAGCGCGGATACCTGCCCCTGCCCAAATCTGTAACGCCTGCCCGCATTCAGGAAAACCTCCATGTGTTTGACTTTGAGCTGTCGGAGGATGATGTTCAGCTCATTGCCAACCTGAAGGGCTGTGTAGGGTATGCGAGCGATCCGGATACCCGCACTTTCTAATCGCTTTTCATCCGCCTTCCGGTGCTTTCCGCCATGGCGGTTCCAGACAAACAGAAAAACGGCATAAGACTCTCAGCCGGGTTATCCTGACCTGGCTGAGTTTTTTTATGCCGGCTTTTCTTCAGATGTTCCGGAAAGATGGTCGTCACGGTTCTTCGTCTCAGAACATGGAGAGCTGACCGTCCTTCCAGCTTTCCTGCTCCGCGTCGTGGACCTGATCCCCAGGCATCAGATGCCCGATCAGGAGCGGAGACTCCGGGTCGTGCTGGCGCATGTTTCTCCGGACGGTTTCCGCATCATAATTCGCGTAGCAGTAGCGGCACAGATGGCCGCATGTATTATAGGCCCCGATATCCCCGCTGAGGTAGCATGCACACTGCTTCCGGGCAGGTGGTTTCCTGGGGACCTTCAGAGGACAGTGAATCGCCTGCTCATACATCGGAACCGTCATGCATCCGCTGCAGTCCGCTCCGAACGGAGAAAGCGCTGTTCCTTCAGCGCACGGGCGGATCGTCATGCCATATTGTCTTCCGATCTCCACAAATGCTTTCCCCAGCATCAGCCGGTCTTCCGGTGAAACTTCCTGTACTTCCGGGAAATTGCGTTTTGTTTTTTCATACAGATCAATGAAACTGATCACGGCCGTATGTGTATAGCCGGACAATTCCCTTGCCATGTATTCAAACGCTGCAATATGCCGCTCCACAGGATATGCCGCGCTGACCAGTATGGGATCATACCGCCAGCCCATGCTGTCGATACCCACCAGGTCGGAAAGACGTTTGAAACAGTCGATGACCAGCAGCTTGTTCGGTACATGCGGCTCGATCTCTTTTCCATACGGGGTGATGGTCACATACCAGAACTGGCCGAAGGGACTGAGCAGATCCAGATGCGGCAGCATGGGTGCAGGATTCTTGGTACAGAAACCGATCACGTCCACCACGTCCGGAGACAGGCGGTACCGGGTGACAGACTGCGGATTGTATGGATTCCGCACCATCACAAATCCCTCTTTCAGACGGTTGGCAAACCACTGGGAATAGAAGGCGGGAATGTCTGTGCGCTGTCCAGTATTGATAATCATGCCAGCAGCTCCTGAAGTATTTCATGGGAATCCCCTGAGATGAGGATTGAGCGTTCCTGAATTTCTCCGGGGACCTTCTCTGTGTCCATATTCAGACAGGCATAGGTGGCTTTCTCGTTCTGATAGACCTGCTGCCAGAAGTTGTATTTGATGATGCCGGGTGTATTATAACCGACCCCGAGTTCCAGATAGACGACAGCCTTATCCTTGTGCGCGGTCACAAAGGCCTCATACTCCACCGCGGCTTTCTGCCAGCCTTCGTCCTCAACAAACTTTTCATCCGAACGCAGGTTCATGGTCAGGGGGCGTCCGCAGTTGGGACACCGGGGAATCAATGTGGAAGGCACCGTCATTGCAGCGGTCCTTCCTTCCGGAAGCATCAGGTCGTTCTGCTTTCCAATCACATACCCCTGCGCCAGAAGCATGCTGCGTACGGTTTCCTCATTCTCCCAGGTTTTCTGACAGCAGGGTTTGGTGCACTGGAACAGGCCATAGTCGCCCTGGGTGTAGAACAGGCGCTTTTTCTCAAAGCCCGCCTTCTGGAAGCAGTGATCCACATTGGTGGTCAGCACAAAATAATCCTTCTGTTCCACCAGACGGTAAAGGTCCGTATAGGTGCTTTTCGGGGCATCCATATAGCGGTTGATCCAGATATACCGGCTCCAGTATGCCCAGAATTCCTCCGGGGTTTTGTATGGATAGAAGCCGCCGGAATACATGTCCTGGAATCCGTATTTCTGTCGGAAGTCGGAAAAATACTGTTCAAATCGCGCTCCCGCATACACAAAACCCGCTGCCGTGGAAAGCCCCGCTCCGGCACCGATCATGATGGCTTCCGCCTGGCTGATTTTTTCTTTCAGTTTTCGGATGTTTTCATTCATGGCAATCACTCTCCGCCGCATGCTTTTTCTTTGCGGCACCCTGATTATACCCTGCCTTTCTCCAGATGGACAGTACGCACCTTTATGTAACTGAGGACCCGAAGCGGCCTGATCGATCCGTTCCTGAATTATTCCGGCCTGCTTCCGGTATGGTGGCGACCGTCCCGGGAAGACAACCGGCGTTTTTCGGGAAACCGGTTGATTTTCTTCTGTTCTTTGCGCATAATCCTGGAGAAGCATTTCCTGCGGGGATCCGTCCGTCTTCCGATCTCCGTAACGGTTTGTCTGTCTTCTGGCAGACATCAAGAATTATGAATCGAGGAATGGATGATGAGAAATCACAAGAACCTTGCACTGGTTGCTGCCCTTCTGCTGCTGATGACAGGCCTGGCAGGCTGTGCCAGACTGCAGAGCGGCATTCATGATCTCCACGGGAGCATCATTGGCAACGAATACAATATTGACATCTTCGACAATACCGGAATCCGTACCCTGAAAACACACGGAAAGCGAATTGACATTGACAACAACATTGTCGAGGAAAAGACCTATTCCTCCACTTCGGATGAATGGTATACGACAAAGACGCTGAGTTCCGTGATCACCATCACCATTGACGGATCCCAGCTCATCTCCTGCGGAGATACCTGCATTTTCTATGACAAGCGGCTCGTTCCGGACTATGAATTTTACCTGGATCATCTGGAAAGCACTTCTTCCGGACTTCTGGATTCGGTGCTGATCAGCGGAAAAGTCAACAGTATCAAAAATGCATTTGGGAAGCCCATGGTTGTTGTCATCAAATCCCAGATGGGGGCTCCGATCTATGCTTTTTCCGGAAAGAAAGTCTATTGGGAAATCCAGGAAGATCTGCCAAGATTTACCAAGCTGATGATTGACGGAATGGCACTTTATATCCACAGGGCAAACTTCCAGATCATTGACAAAGCGCTGCTGGAATAACCAGGTCCCTGTCGGCAGCATTTCCGTTCTTCCTTTTTCTTGATTCGGCGTTCCATACAGATTATACTCAGGACAGAGCAATCCTTTTATGGAAGTGATAGATATGGTCAGACGGATTTTCACCTGCCTGTTTCTGCTCGTGTTTGTTTCGGTTTCCTGCACCGCGGTCCTTGCGGAAGGTATCATGGGAGAGGCCTTGGAGGAACCAGGCACTGATTCGTTTCTCTCGCAGCCCTTTGAGAAACGCTTTGGTGAAGACGCCATCGTGGAGATGGATGAAAATCAGAATCCCGTCTCCGTCAACGGGTATCCATTCCGAAAGGTCACAGCAAGTTTCAATGTCCGCGGGTTGGAGGACAAGTTCTCCGCAGAAACGGATTTTGTGGATTATCCTTTCTGGCAGCCTGCGACCAAATACAACGGCAGTCTGGCCAATATGTCCCTGATCATGGCGCTGTGCGCCGCGCGGGACAAGCCGCATGGAAAAGCCCTGGAAACCTTTGATCCTTCGCAGAATGTGGAAGCCTATCTCCTGGAAGCCGGTTTCTCGGATATCCGGAAGGATGACTATTCCAAGGAGACCAGTATCTACACGATTTCGACCGCCATCGGTGCACGCCGGATGGAGCACGGGGGAGAAGAACCTTTTACGCTGATTGCCGTCGGCGTATGCGGTGCCGGATATAAAAACGAATGGCAGTCCAACATTTCCGCAGGCACCAGTGCCCTTCACGAAGGTTTTCGAAGTGCGTCAAACCTGGTCATTGACCGGATTGCAGGATATATCGCAACCCGGGGAATCACCGGTCGGATCAAGCTCTGGATTTCCGGCTTCAGCCGGGCAGCTGCGATCGCAAATCTGACGGCTGCACGAATGACACAGTCCGGATTCCTGCTGAAAGAGGATGTCTATGCCTATACGTTTGCGACACCTGCCGCTGTGCTGAATCCCCCTGAAGCAGGGAACGAGAACATCTTCAATATTCTCTGCCCGATGGACGTCGTCCCGCAGGTCATGCCGGTTGGCTGGGGTTATGGCCGTTACGGAACCGACCTGTACATTCCTGTACAGGAATTTTCCTCGATTGGTGAGGCTGCCGCCTTACAGCGCGAGTTCGTCATCAAGAATACATTCGGGATCGATGTTCATTACAGTGCCTCTCTGAATTTTCGGATGCGGATGCTGTTTTCCATGGTTCTGGAAATGATCGGCACCCACGACAACTATGCCGAAAACATTCAGCAGACGGCTGTCTCGATCATGCAGAAAATTGACACCTCCCACCTGCTGGCAACCATGCGCAGTATGCTGCTCGGTATGAAAAACAACAGCCGTGAAACACGTGCCGGTCTGGACAGACTGCTGAACTTCATCTTCCGGGTATTCGGCAATGCGGTCACGCGGACAGAGCTGGCCGCAGTCAACCGGAACAGTGGAAGCTCGCTGTTCCTGCTGTTTACCGAGCACCGGGAAGACAGCTATCTGGCCAACATGGACATCATCCAGAGCGGAATCTTTGAAAAAAGCCAGGATTTTGTCTATGTGATGGCCCGCGGCCCTGTGGATCTGACCGTGACCGTCGATGAACTGCCCGGCTGGTCCATGACACTGACAGACAAAGGAACCGTGCTGGAAAACGACCTGACAACCGGCAGGGTCGTAGAGAACCCGCAGTTTCAGGAATATTACATGGAACGGCATGGCAACGTGTCCATCATCGCCGTCCCCAAAGATCTGTCCGTCCAGGTCGTATGGAAAGCCGCCGCTGCCGGTACCCTTGAAATCCGGCAGGCAAACGTCGGTGCAAGAGCTTCCATCGATTATCCCGGCGCATCGACCGGAGAGATGAAGGTTCGTGCAGGAGATACAGGCAGTGCCTGGCTTCCGGCCCAGCGAAACGGCACGCTGCCTGAAGGTTTCCACGAGAAAATCTGGCACGCTTCGGATCTGACGGAATTCTTCGGCATTTCTGTTCCGTTTGTTTCCTGGCGCGTCTACGCCGCTGTTATTCTCCTGACCATCGGTCTCTTTCTTTTCCTGATCATCCGCCTGTTCTCCCTCTTTCTTCCGAATCTGGAGAAAAAAGGATCAGGGGTCTGGCTCCTGCTTGCCATGTTCTGCATAGCCAGCGTGGAAGCGGAAGGCTCTTTCTGGCTGCTTGCCGACCAGCCCATCATCCGTTTTCTCTGGAAGTCAGTGGTCGGCATAACCGTCCTTGCAGTCTTTTTCATCCGGCATAAAAAGCGCGGTCCGCTGCTCAGCAGTGTCTTTCCCGGGCTTGCCTTCGCAATTGCAGCCGATCTGCTCATGACATTTGCTTTCATTCCGGGAGTCGCCCTGTTCCTGCTGGGGCATATCCTGCTGACCATCTGCTTCCTGAAGAAAAAGCCCATGAGCCGGGCACAGTGGATTCAGTGGGCCATCCTTTCCCTGATTGTTGCATGCCTGATTCTGCTGGCATTTGCTTCGCAGCTGGGAATGAAAGCCTGGGCCGTCGCCGTCTACGCCCCGGTGCTGCTGCTGATGGTATACAGTGTCAGCTGGCAGACTCCCCGCATCCGTTACGCCGCAGGTTTCTTCCTTGTGTCGGATTTCCTGCTCGGTGCCTTTCTGGTGGGCGTCTGGCCGGATCCGCTTGCCCATATCCTGTGCATGGCGCTGTTCAGCATCAGCCTGATGCTCTTTGCCCTGGGCGAAAGAGGATTTGCCTCCAGGTAGTGCCGCTTCGTGCATACCGGGACATACGACCTCTCTTTTCAGAAGCTCATAAAAACCACACGGCTCATCACCTGAATGGGATGGGTCGTGTGGTTTTTTCAGCTTCCATTGCTCCGTCCTCTGGCAAAAGCCAATGGCTGCTTTCTGCATCCTGCGGCGTTCACTCTCTTTACGTGAGAAGCTGCTGATAGATTTCCCGGTCACTGTCTTTGTAAACATTGAAGATGACCTGCTTGATGCCCGACTCCTTCCGGAGGAATGCTTCCACGGTATCGACTGCAATCTCTGCTGCCCGTGCCGGCGGGAAGCGGAAGACACCGGTCGATATACAGCAGAATGCCACAGAGGTCAGACGGTTCTCAGCAGCGAGTCGCAGACAGCTTTCATAGCAGGAAGCAAGGAGGTGCTCATCTTCGTCTGTCACTTCATCCTCAATGATCGGACCCACCGTATGCAGCACATAAGCCGCCGGAAGATTAAAACCGAGGGTGATTTTCGCCTGTCCGGTCGGCTCCTCATGCCCTTGCCGCTGCATGATTTCCGCACAGGCCAGACGAAGCTGCACGCCTGCCATGGTGTGAATGATATTGTCAATACACCCGTGACACGGTGAAAAGCAGCCCAGCATCTGGCTGTTGGCAGCATTCACAATGGCATCGCAGTGCAGGGTCGTTATATCCCCCTGCCAGAGCGTGATCTGACGGTTCCGCCTGCAGGGAATCAGCGTGGATGCATCCACGATTCCCTTTTTCCTCGTCATCTGACGCAGGAACAGATCCTGCACCTTCAGAAATTCCCCGGATTCAGGCATCGGCGGACGGATGTTCATCAGACTCCGCAGCATCTGCCACCTGCGTCCCGGCAGCTGAGGAATTGGTGTGTCCTTATACTGCGGCATCTCATTCAGCAGAGTCTGAATAAGCCACAGGCATCTTTCCTCCTGGTTCAATCTCCGTTCCTCACTTTTTTCTGATAGTCTTTTCCCCATGTCTCCATCATCCCGATAATCGGCCGCATGGACTCACCCAGCTCACTCAGAGAATATTCCACCTTGGGCGGCATCTCATGAAAGACCGTGCGAACCACTATGCCATCCTTTTCCAATGCCCGCAGATTATCCGTCAGTACCTTCTGACTGATTCCCGGAATCGAGCGGAGCATTTCATTGAATCGCCATGGTCTGCCCATCAGATTGCGGAGAATCAGCAGTTTCCATTTATTGCCAATCAGCTGGACAGTGGTTGCCACAGGACAATCCGGCAATTCTTCTTTTGTCAGCAAATGCAGCACCCCCTGCGTCTGTGTATGCCAGTTTTCACTGCGGATTCACTCTAACATATTCCATGAGGCCCGTCAATCTGCAGCAATTCTGACCCCGCACACCCAGGCACAGCGGATCCGCTTTCCCGGTCCATCTCCTGTCCGTATATGCCTGTCCGCCATCGGAGTATGCCGGGCTGTGCTCTTTACTTTTTGTTTCACGGGTATACAATAGCAATCGTTCCCCCGTTTTCGGATCAGCGGAAGCACACCATGCCTCCTGAACCAGATTGCCGTGCCGATGTTCCGCAGTTTCCGCCAAACGGTCAGATCCCATCAGCTGCACCCAGTCCTGTTCCTTTCTCCACTCCCGGAACAGAACCACCGGAACTGTACCATCTCGTTGCAGAATCGAACGCTCATTTCCGCTCAGAAAGAAGGCTGTGCCCATGAAATGGATACGCACACACCCGTCAGTTCAGCAGCCGGTCTTTGTCCGGAGATTCGAAGCACATGCTGTGGTGCGCGCAGTACTTGAAATCACAGGTCTTGGACTTTACCGGGCAGAGCTGAACGGAAAGCGTGTGGGAGATGACTATCTGACCCCGGGCTGGAATGATTATGATGCCTATGTCCGCTATCAGACCTATGACGTGACCGGACTTCTTGAAACCGAAAATGAACTGCGGGTCACCCTCGGCGAAGGCTGGTACATGGGACGTCTCGGCATGAGCAGCGGTCCCATGTGTCACTGGGGCAGCCGCTTCATGATGTGGGCACGACTGTGCCTGACGCACAGGGACGGAAAGCAGCAGATCCTTGAGACAGATGAAGACTGGCGTGCCAGTCCTTCCGGGATCCTCATGGCCAGTCTGTATGACGGGGAGCATCGGGATGACACGGTCAGGGACGGGAAAGAACTGCCTGTTGAAGTCTTTGATCCCGGATACTGTCTGAGAAAACCGTTCTCGCCGCCAATCCGGAGGATTGCCGAACGGAAGCCAGAACTGCTCCTGACACCGAAGGGTGAAACCGTGCTTGATTTTGGCCAGAATTTTTCAGGCGTCCTGCGTTTTGAAAATCATCTTCCCTACGGGGAGAAGATTCTTCTGCAGACAGGCGAAGTGCTGCAGAACGGATGCTTCTACCGGGAAAACCTTCTGACCGCCAGGTCGGAGTTTCTCTATGTTTCCGACGGCATCCCCAAGACAGTGGAAGAGGCCTTTACCTTTCACGGATTCCGGTATGTGAAGGTGCTCTGCAGCCAGGAAGTGCGTGCAGAAGACTTTACCGGTGTTGTCCTGTCCAGCGACCTGAGGGAGCTCCTGCACTGTGAAACGTCGCATCCCCTGCTGAACAGACTGCTGGAAAACACCCGTTGGAGCCGTCTGAGCAATTTCCTGGATGTACCTACGGACTGTCCCCAGAGAGATGAACGTCTCGGGTGGACTGGGGATGCACAGGCTTTCGTGGATACCGCCTGCTGCCAGGCAGACTGCAGGACATTTTACCGCAAGTATATGGAAGATCTGCGGATTGACCAGACCCGCTATTACCACGGTGACCTGCCGATGTTTTCCCCTTCGCTCCGGGGAAAAGCCGGCATCGGCGGCGCTGTCTGGGCGGACGCCGGCGTTATCATCCCCTGGCGGGTCTATATGCATTACGGGGATACGGAGCTGCTGCGGGAGAACTATCCCATGATGCGGGATTACACAGACGTCCGGATTCAGAAAGACCGGGATCTGGGTTTTACCCATGTGCTGTTTGATGAATTCACCTTCGGCGACTGGCTCGCCCTCGACGGGCTATCCAGAAAATCCGTCTTCGGCGGAACGGAAGAAGCCTTCATTCAGGGCGTCTATTATCTGCAGGCGGTGGAACTGACCGGGAAAGCCGCCGGCATTCTTGGAAAGAAGGAAGATGCAGAGCACTATGCCTCCCTTGCCCTGGACATCCGCCGAAGTCTCATGCGGGAATATGTAACCGAGGGCGGACGGCTCGCGCTGGATACCCAGACAGCCTATGTGCTTGCCCTCCGTCACGGGCTGTATCATGACCGTCTGAAGATGACGGAAGCCCTGAAAAGAAGGCTCCGGCGGGATTCTTATGAACTGCGGTGCGGGTTTACAGGCGCACCGCTGCTGCTCTCCGTGCTGCTGGACAACGGACTGGTGGACGAAGCCTACCGGATTCTGTTCAGTGAAGATTACCCGGGATGGCTTTATGAAATCCGCCATGGGGCAACAACCATCTGGGAGCGATGGAACTCCCTGGAAGAAGACGGCCGCGTCAGTGATACAGGCATGGACAGTTTCAACCATTATGCCTACGGGGCCGTCTGCTATGCTGTTTACAGCAGGATCATGGGACTGCACTGCACAGCTCCCGGATGGAAGCAGGCAGAGATTGCGCCGAAAGTCCGGGGAATGCTCCGCCGCAGCCGTATCGAGCAGGACACTGTCAGCGGCCTGTGGAAAGCTGCATGGGAGATTGCAGGAGACGGTTCCTTCTCTCTCCTGGTTACGGTCCCCACGGGCTGCATGGCGCATGTCGTGCTGCCGGATCATCCGGACCATCTGGAAGAAGATGTCGGTGAAGGCAAACACCGGTATGAATATATGCCCGCCCGGGACTGGCTTCATCCGTTTGATGAGCATTCCCTGATTCTCGACATCATGAGAAATCCTCAGGCAGATGCCCTGTTTGCCGCCCATGCACCGGGCCTTCATGCCCTTGCGTGGGATCCGGATTCGGATGTCCGGGCGAAACATCTGGACGAGTTGTCATGGGGTGTTCCAAGGTCCATACGCGGAGAGGCGGCCGGGCTCGGAGAAAAGCTCCGTCAGGTGGAACTCACATGACCGGTTCTCTCTGCCATCCGGAAGGCTGCCCTGACTCCAAACAGAAAGGAAAACGTTTTGCATGAAACTTCCCCCTCTTTATAAAGGCAGAATGCTCAATAAGATTCTCTGCCTTGTCCTTCTGGTTCTGACCCTGATTCTTCTTGGGACCGCCGCTCTCTTTTTCCTGACGGGAAACGAGGATATCGCCGCTGTTTTCGGTATTCTTGCAGCCATCACGGGCGGTTTTGCCCTGATTTACGGGGTGATGTGGTTCTTCTGGGGACGGAAAGAGAAAAAGGCAGATCAGGTCCTGAATACGATCTTCGGCAGCTCCCAAGCTCCCGACGCGGTCACCTGTCCGGAATTTCACCTTCCGAAAGAATGGCTCAAAGCCGCCGCAGGCAAACGATTCTTCACCATCATTCATTGGATCCTGATTGCCATGCTCGGTGTTTTCCTCTTCCTGGGAATTCTCCTCTCCGTCACAGGTTCCCTGCATACACCGCTGCAGCTGGTCTACTGCCTGGTTTTCTGTCTGCTGATTGCCCTTCCCGGCAGCCTTGTCCAATGGCATCTTTACCGGCAGTATGCCCGGTCAATCCCTGAAAAAATCCAACTGTTTCCGGGAAGGCTGGTTATTGATGACACCTTTTACGCTGCGGGCGAAATCCGGGAGATCCGAATGTCTTCCGAGCATCTCATGAATCAGAATTCTCCCGCCGTTTTTCGAGAAATGCAGGTCCGAACAGAGACATCCAGCACAACATACCGTATTGACTATCGGGTTGGGACGCCGGACAACGGACAGCCGCGCTGGGAGGCATATGATCAGCTGATCAAGGCCCTTTCCCGCTGGGGAACGGACAACAGTGTCACCGTCCGCATCCAGTTCATGGACTGACCGATTTCTCCCATCTGTTTTATGTTCCGGATCTGCGGAGCCCCGGGCAGCTTCTCGGGGAATGACTCTCCCCGCCGGAACCTGTATGCTCCGAAAAAAACATGTTCGAAAAGGCAGCACGCGTATCTTCCCGCATCCCCATTACTGCGGACCTGAACGTCCGGATCGGATACGCCGCTTGTCCGGATTACAGGGCTTTCTCGCCGCATTTCTCCGTCATCTGAAAAGCTTTCACGAGAACCTCCGAAGAAAAATGCAGCCGGATCTTTCCATAGATCAGGCTGCATTTTTTGGTTCTTAGGGACAGATTCCTGTATTGTCCGCAGGCAGTGTCACGGCTGTGCCGTGAAAGGCTCAGGGAACAAGTAGTGCTTCCATCAGATCGCATGGTGCTCTTTCCCTAACTTTCCGTGAAGAACCATTTGTTTTTCTCTTTCCATGTTCCACGGTCGGTGCCGGATTGACCTTTCGTGCAGCAATCTTTGCCATGTTCTGTGAACTTCTGGCCGTCCGGGCAGAAACGGGATGTATTCCGGTACCCCGTGCCGGCGCGATTGATCAGTCCAGCCGCTGAATCAGCCGCGTCAGGGCTTCACGGTCATAGTAACTCCATTTCCGGGTCAGGTGAATATCCGGATCAATGCCCCGGTCCACATCATAATACGATCCGTTCTTGACAAAGGAGATCCGTTTTGGACCGGACGTACGGTACGATGTTCCCCACATCGTGGTCATCGTCTTCACTGCACATGCCCCACCGCCGGAAGTATCTCCGATCAGTGTTACACGGCCGCTTGTTTTAAATACCCAGGGAAGCAGATTCCCGCAGGAGAAGCTCTCAGGAGAGATCAGGCAATAGAGGTTTTTGTCGCTGACCGTATCTCTCTCATCAAACTTTCCATCCAGATTGACATCTGCCCTGTAAAGAGAGGCTGTAAGCGAACCCGTTGAAGTATATTCCTGGCAGAAAGGAGCTTCGCCGAGGAACCATGCCATGACAAAGATGGCTGCATCCACCGAGCCGCCGCTGTTCAGGCTCAGATCCAGCACCACATTGCGGATCGGACTGTTTTCACGGGTAATCTGCTGATGAGCATACAGGATCAGGTCGATGGTATCATCCTGCAGGTCTGCATCATGAAGAGGGTAATAATTCTTGGACAGATCAATGTTGAAATGATTAAAGCGCACATAGGCCGTATCATCCACTTCATAATACGGTGCTTTTTCTTCCTCTTTTGCCATACTGAAAGCAGCATCATATTCTGCTCCGATTGCCATGTCACGCCATCTTGACAGACCGGTTGCCGTAATGTCCGCACTTCTTGCTTCTGCCGATGCTGCTTCTGCTGTATCGCCCGGGACAAAAGGTCTTGTGTTCCAGTCCTTATGTTCCTCTTTGTAATTATGTGTTAAGTAGGAATCCGCTTGATAACCGCTGTGAAGGTCATCCATATAGTATTCAATCAGCTTGCGAAGGGCTTCATCTGCCTTAAGCGGATTCTTGTCGAGCAATTCAGCCCCAAGTTCCGTATTGATGAGAAGGTTGCCAAAGCTGGTGATCTTATGCGATTCCTTCAGTCCATAAAAATGGTCCAGCTCCATGCACAGTTCCGCCAGGCCAAGGGTCGCAAGTTCTTCGCTTCGCTCAGACCCTTTCGCATTCATATACATATACTTTTCGCCCAGAGGCTGCAAGACATCATTGTCATCCACGATGTGCTTCTGCGTACCGAGAAAAATCGCTTCACCGTTGAAATAGTTGTGCAGATAACACTGGGGCAGGCTTACCAGCAGATCAAAAGCAGTATGGAAAGGCATAAGCATCATGCCATCCTGACAGATCATGGGAATTCCATAATCCGACAGGCTGATGTGCAGAGCAGAGCCGCGGCGGTTCCAGTTATTGCTGGGAATCCGCTGGAAAAGAAGCGGGGTTCCTTCAGCATCCACGAGGTCATAAGACACGAGGTCGATCATGAAACTGTCCGTTTTTCCATAAAGAGTTTCAATCTCACTGTAGACGATATCGCCATCCCTGAACTGCAGCGTAACGAACGAACGGTTGATGTTCCTGGTGAGTGTGAACTCACCCGATTCATAGTCTCTGAATGCAGTAAAAAACTTTCCGTCCTTTTCGTCATCAAAACAAAGTGCGATCAGATTTGCAATATCTGTCATTTCGACATATGGCACGTCATCAACCTGATTGACAAAATACAGCGGGAACGCTTCAAGCACAGGCTCTTCAGGGGATACGATAAATACAGGGAACGTTCTTTTCTGTATGGAATAAACTGGTTTCTCTTCCCTGCTCTCCTCCGCGGCGGCACCGGACATCAGGAGCACCAGTACGAGGAAAAAAGCGATCATTCTTTTCATGGGTTCCTATTCCTCCTGTTGATCAATACAATCAGGCGATTGCGTGTGATCTGAATCGGCAACTCCTCATTGAAGCTGGCTGTACGGTATTTCCGCAACCCATGCCAGCTCCGGGTCGCCTGTTTCCAGCATGGAAGAAAGCATGGTTTCCATGGACGGATTCACATGCACTTCAAACGTTCCTTCCGGCGTCACAATCGAGATCGGTCTGGAAACATCCATTAACACCGGGTTCACCAGAATGGAAAAGTCTCCGTTCACCTTTTCCGGTGTCACCGTCAGCGTGTTGTTTTCCTTGTCAGCAAAAGCAGTAATCGTTCCTTCTGTGACCGAATCGTCTGCTTTAAGCCAGTAGAAACTGTTCACTTCCCTGGACGCAGCCCTGGTGCTCAGATCCCATACGACGGTCTCCGGTGCCGGATTCCTGACAAACCTGGATACATAATGCACAGCATTCGAATCGACCATGACGGTCTCCAGATGGAAATCCTCTTTGACGATCTTCCGGATCGCCTCGTCAAACGCAGGAATGCTTTCCGGAGTAAAATAGGACAGGTTGCTTACATCCGCTTCCCCCAGGCTGAACGCCAGGGCATCCAGAAAGCGGTCCAGCATGTCTTCCACGATGTCCGGGTCTGCATATGCAGTAGGATCGGCCAGTACTTCTTCTTCCTTTTCGCCGAAGTCCGTATAATTATGGCCCTCCGGAACATGCACCAGAACCTGATGCTCATACCCATAATGCAGCGCATCGTGATACCCGGTCAACACCTGCTCATACTCCGCTCCACGAATACAGCGCATGGCCTCATCACTGTAATAGTCCCGAACACCCACCTGGATGCTGAATGGACAATTGGCCAGGTTCCGCAGGGACACTCCATTGGGATGCCCTGAGGACATATTGGCTGCAGCAAAGCGGTCCGCCATCCTCGGAGTGATCTGATAGACGCCGTCCCCGCCTGCAGAGAAACCCAGCAGGTATACACGGTTGGGATCGGCATGATAACGATAGATCATGGTCTGGATCAGCCGGTCGTACAGCGGGTAGGAAGCGGGCTGAAAATGCAGATCCCATGTATCGGTGATTCCACGGCAGGCAATATAGATACCATTTTCCACGGATCCCCGATAGTATTCATACATGTCCATCCACTGATCGTTATTGCTTTCTCCATCATCTGATTCTCCACCCCCGTGCAGCGTGATATACAGGGGGTAAAGTCCGTTTGCATCCGGTTCCCCGATCTGATCCATCAGGAACCACATCGTATGCTCTTTGTAATCCAGCGTACAAATCATCAGCTTTGCGTCCGGATCCTCACTGAAAGGGTCCTGCACGGTACTGGTGTTGATTTCTTCTTCCAGTTCAGACGCAAGCTTTTCATCCTGAAAGTAGGCATCCTTTGCCGACGAAAGCATCGCAAGTGTTTCTTCCTGCGTCCTGGGCTCAAGTTGTGCATTGATCTCGATCACATGTTCTGCACTTGCTGAAAACACGGTCAGGAATACCAGGATCATTGCCAGCGTCCACAGCCTGAAAACCTTTTTCATTTTCTCGCCTCTTTCTTCTTTTTTTCCGCATTCATGGCGTACTCTCCTCCACACCTGAAAAATCACAGATGCTGCTCCGAAAGTGCGCGGATCTCCTTGATAGAGATCACAGCAGGGCTTTTACAAATCCATTCTCTGTTCTTGTGAAGGAATGTGTGCCTGCAGCCATCAATCCGGTTTTTCTGTTCGTACTCTATCATTATATACCACCTGTCGAAAAAACCAACAAAAAAAGTGGTTCTTCACGTTTTCTTCGGGAATGATTCCTGGATTGTCCGCAGCATGTGTCACGGCTGTGCCGTGAAAGGCTCGGCGAACAAGTA
>ONVN01000432.1 GCA_900321295.1 uncultured Eubacteriales bacterium | reverse complement strand
GAAGATCTATGGTGCTTCAATGATGAACGTGTTGTTCGTGCCATTGCCGCTTCTCGGATACCGGTTGTGTCCGGGGTGGGGCATGATACGGATACGACCCTGTCCGATTATGCTGCTGATGTCCGCGCAGCGACCCCCAGCCAGGCGGCAGAGCTGGCCGTCCCTGATCTTTCAGGAATACGTATCATGATCCAGGCCCAGAAGGACAGATTGCTCCATTCCATGGCGAGCATTCTGGATAAATCCCGGATTCGTATGATCCAGGCCGTTGGAAGAATTGAAAAAGCATCTCCTTTTTCAAGAATGGATCGTCTTGAACATGTCTCAGGATTGCTGGCAATTCGACTGAACTCTGCAATTGAATTTACTTTGAACAATCGGCAGTTTGACATTGAGGCATTGCGCACAAAATTGACCGATGCAGCGTTTCGTATTCCCGATCAGAAACAGAGAACGTTGGATCTTCTTTCAAAGCATTTGATTGAAGGCTCTCCAGAAAAAAGACTGATTTTCCTTGAACACGAGCTTTCTGGCACAAAGCTGATAATGCAGAACACAATGATGCATTTTTTCAGCAACTGTGAAACAAAAACGAAGGAACTGCATGCCAAAATATGGGCATTGAATCCCAACCGTGTTCTTGAAAGAGGCTACGCATTTGTGACCAGCGGGGATCATATTGTGCAAAGTGCCAAGGATGCTCCCACTTCGATGACACTTCATTTCAGAGACGGGCTGGTTCATGTCCGGCGCATGGAGAAGACGGAGGAATAGAGAATGGATAAGAAACTGAGTTTTGAGGAGCGTCTTGCCCAGGTGGAAGCCATTGCTGCCCAACTGGAAGGCGGCCAGCTTGGTCTCGAGGAATCAATGACAAAATATGAGCAGGGCATTCATATGCTTGCAGCGCTTGAAAAGGAATTGGGAAGTGCTAGGCAGCGGTTGACCATGATACAGAAAGATACCTCAGGAAAGCCGGCAGAAGTCCCTGCGATGGAAGTTGAAAAAGGTTTTGTCCCCATTAACAGTGAAGACAATCCAACCTGAATGGAGGCACCTTGAATGCGTTCGTATGATGAATATTTACAACTGACAGAATCCAATCTGATTCCGGAGCTGCAGAGTTTGGGCAGAGTTCCGTCTCGGATTCTTGAACCCATGAAATACTCTCTCTCGGCCGGAGGCAAAAGAGTACGGCCTGTGATGCTGCTCGCAGCTTGCGATATGGGCTGTGGAAAAATGGACAGGGCAATTCCGTTTGCCTGTGCCCTGGAAATGATTCATACTTACTCCCTGATTCATGACGATCTTCCGGCGATGGACAACGATGATGAACGCAGGGGCAGACCTTCCTGTCATGTGGCGTATGGTGAAGACATTGCCATTCTTGCGGGTGATGGACTGCTTTCAGCGGCCTGCGAAATCATGATGCGGGAGGCTGTAAACCATCCGGATGGACGTGCAGCAGCTGCTGCATATGCTGTTCTGCGAAGAGCAGGAATCACCGGAATGGTGGGAGGTCAGACCGTTGATGTAACGATGGAAAGACAACCGGTCACAGAAGAAACAGTTACATATATTCATTTGCATAAAACAGCGGACCTCCTCACGGCACCGATGGAAGCAGGATTGATCCTTGCTGGCGCTGCGCCGGAGCAAATGGCGGCGGGGATTACTTTTGGACAGAAGCTTGGCCTGGCTTTTCAGATGATGGATGATCTGCTGGATGTGGAAGGTGACCCTTCACTTCTGGGCAAGAGGACGGGATTGGATGATGCGGCGGGGAAACAGACCTGGGTTGCGCTGCGGGGCATTCATGGAACACATGAAGATCTGAAAAGGACAACAGAAGAAGCGGTTGCTGCCTTGGCAATCTTCGAAGAAAAGGGAAATTTCTTTAAAGAACTTGCAATGAAGATGCTTCGCAGAGTACAATAGTGTTCAGCTTGCTGATGAAATGGGGGAGCTTATGGACTGGCTGGGAGGTGTCCTGACAAACGGCTGCTTTTTGGCTGCTGTATCAGGCTGGTTTGTTGCGCAGGCTTTAAAGATTCCCTTTACGGCTATCGTCACAAAAGAACTGGACTGGCGACGTTTTTTTGCGGCCGGAGGGATGCCAAGCTCACATACTTCGATGGTTGTCGCGCTGACAATTGTTGTGGCTTTCCGGGAAGGAACAAATTCTGCTTTGTTTGCAGCATGCTGTGCGTTTGGTTCGATCGTCATGTATGATGCTGCGGGGGTTCGCCGAGAGACCGGAAGACAGGGAAAAGTCATTAATGATATACTTGCCAGCTTCATCATGGAGGGCAGACCGATTTCTGACGAGGAAATGAAGGAGATTGTAGGGCATACTCCTTTCGAAGTCTTTATCGGCGCGATCGTTGGCATATTGTGTGCCATATTCTGGGTGTTCGTTTTGGGTATTTCGTAAAAGGAAAAGAATATACGCAATAGAGGAGTGTTGCAAAATGATGGACCGTTTTCGCGAAGATGTTGTCATAAAGAAGAATCGTATTCCTGAAGAAATCCTGTACTATCTTTCTGCTGTGGTGATGGTGGTATCTGCGCTGATCGCTCTTATTGAGATCAATGGCGTTGTGTATTCTGTGACAGCAGGCAGCTTCAGTGTTTTCGATCTGATTCTTTTTGTGATCAATGGTGGCATTGCTGTTCTGCTTTTCCTGTTCCGTGACCGGCTTCGTACGGAATATGAGTATACCTTTACCAACGGTGTTTTGGATTTTGCTCAGGTCTATAATAATAAGAAGCGCAAATCGCTTGGTTCTCTCAAGGTTGCCAATGTGGATGCATTCGGCAAGGTCTCAAGTGGTTCCTTCCATCGCTATGTAACGATGCAGGGTGTTAAGCAAAACCGATGGTTTCTGAATCGTGAAGCCGAACTGTATTATTTCTATTTCTCCAAGGACAGCAATAAGACGCTGATAATTTTTGAACCGCAGCCTGAAATGGTGGATTACGTAAAAGCTTATTTGCCCTATGGTGCGTATCAGGAGAATTAATTGGGCATGCATACAATGATCTATTTGGATAATTCTGCCACAACGCGTCCGACAGAGCCAGTGATTGCTGCTGTGGAACATGCCATGCGGGAGATGTGGTTTAACCCCTCTGCACTGTACAAGCCTTCCATGGATACACAAAAGGAAGTTGAGGCCGTCCGAAAGACTGTGCTTCATGCAGCCGGAGCAGATGGAGAGCGTCTTGTGTTTACTGCGTGTGGCACAGAAGCAGATAATCTGGCAATCCTGGGGCATTTGAAGACAAGAAAAACGCATGGCCGTGTTCTTATCTTTGCTGGTGAGCATCCTGCGGTTACTTCTTGTATTCCGGAAATTGAGCGTTTAGGGTACAGAACTGAAATCATCGCTGCAAGGCACGACGGATGCGCTGACCTTGAGAAACTCGAAAAACAGATGGATGAGCAGGTTGATATGATCGTGATGATGCACGTAAACAACGAAAGTGGTGCCATTCAGCCGCTTTCAGAAGTCTGTGCTCTTCGTGATCAGTACTGTCCCTCTGCTGCGATTCATGTGGATGGTGTTCAGGGATTTCTCAGGGTTCCGGTTCATTTCCATCGGCTTGGGATCCAGAGCTATGCACTGTCAGGCCATAAAATTCATGCGCTAAAAGGCGTTGGTGCGCTTATATTCCGTAAAGACCATAAGATTGCTCCGATCGGATTTGGTGGAGGCCAGGAAAACGGGCTGCGGTCAGGCACAGAGAACACGGCAGGTATTATGTCGCTGGGTGCCGCTGTCGAACATTATCCTGACCATGGCGCAGAGTGGATGATGGAGAGAAAATGTCAGCTTTGGGAAGGAATCCATCGCGAAATCCTTGAAGCAAAGATGAATGGACCTCAAATTGGCAGTCCGGCGTGCAGTCCCCATATTCTGAATGTATCTTTGACTCCGGTGCGTTCTCAAACGATGCTGTTTGCACTGGAAGGGGATGGAATTCTTGTGTCTGCAGGTTCAGCTTGCGCGAGCCATAAGCAAAAGATTTCGCCTGTCCTCTCATCAATGGGTCTTTCCACCCAGGAAGCAGATTGTGCACTCCGCTTCAGCCTGTGTCCTCAGACCAGTGCAGAAGACATCGACTATACGATTGAGCGGATCAGGACACATTATCGGATGCTCAAAGCATATACGCGAAGGTAAGATTTGGAGGAAAAGCAGATGCGTGAACTGATCCTTGTCCGTTATGGGGAAATCTTTCTGAAGGGCCTTAACCGGCCCTATTTTCTAAAAGCACTTGTTGCCCGCGTAAAAGATGCCGTCGCTCCTTTGGGGGCGAAAGTATGGCTGCATGATGGACGTATATTCATCAGTGATGCGAGTGATCTTGATGCCGCTTTGGAGCTATCCTCCAAGGTGTTTGGTGTACACAGCGTATGTCCTGCTGTAGAGATGGAGAAGGACAGTTTTGACGCTGTTGGCATGCAGGCGGTATCCATGATGAAGGGCCTTACGGGGCGGTTTAAGGTGAGCTCACGCCGGTCGGATAAGAATTATCCGAAGCAGTCACCTGAGATCAATATGGAAATCGGGGCAAAAATTCTTGAGAACTGCCCCGACCTGCAAGTTGATCTTCATCATCCGGATCATGTCATGAATGTAGAAATCCGCGATAAAGCCTACCTGTATGTTCGTGTTGTCATGGGCGTAGGTGGAATGCCAGTCGGGACAAACGGCAGGGCAACCCTTCTTCTGTCAGGCGGAATTGATTCCCCTGTGGCAGGGTGGATGATCGCCAAAAGAGGTGTTCAGCTTTCCGCGGTGCATTTTCATTCATTCCCATACACATCTGACCGCGCAAAAGAGAAGGTCCTTGATCTTGCAAGAATTCTTTCACAATACTGCTGTGGTGTGCGGGTCTATGTTGTTCCCTTTACCGAGATTCAGATGGCGATTCATGAAAAGTGTCCGAGCGATTATACGACGCTGATTATGCGCAGATACATGATGCGTATAGCTGAAAAATGCGCGCGTATGGAAAATTCCGGTGCACTGATCACCGGTGAATCCATCGGGCAGGTTGCAAGTCAGACGATGGAAGCACTAAATGCGACCAATGCCGTCGTGAATATGCCTGTGTTCCGTCCGGTGATTGGATTTGATAAATCTGAAATCACCGAAATCGCTGTGAAAATCGGAACCTACGAGACATCCATACTTCCTTATGAAGACTGCTGTACAGTATTCACCCCGAGACATCCTGCGACGCATCCCCGAATGGAGACGATCCTGAAAGGGGAAGCGTGCCTTGACTCGGATGAACTCATTGAGCGGGCCATGGAAGGAATTGAGATCGTCGAAGTCTGAGAAAACATCGTTCCATTTCCTTTGAACTGCGGATTCTTCTTTTTCTTCAGAAAAAACTCGACAGAAAATTAACAAAGTACACTGGAACGCTTGTCACAGATCAATAAACGTGCTATCATCACATGCGGAACAAAAAGTTCCATAACAATCATCGATAAGGAGCGTGTTTATCAACATGGCCAAGAAAACAATTGATGACATTCAGGTAAGCGGTAAGCGGGTTCTTGTCCGCTGCGACTTTAATGTCCCGATGAAAGATGGAAAGATCACGAACGACAAGCGTATCGTGGCAGCCCTCCCGACCATTGAGAAGCTGATCAAAGACGGCGGGAAAGTAATCCTCTGCAGCCATCTTGGCAAGCCGAAGAACGGTCCGGAAGCGAAATATTCTCTGGCACCTGTTGCAGTACGTCTTTCTGAACTGCTGGGCAAGCCCGTTGTTTTTGCAGATGATGACAATGTCGTTGGCGAGAATGCCAAGGCTGCAGTTGCAGCTATGAAAGACGGCGATGTGGTTCTGCTTCAGAATACCCGTTTCCGTAAAGAAGAGACCAAGAATATTGAGGATTTCTCCAAAGAACTTGCCTCTCTTG
The DNA here is from genome assembly GCA_900321295.1 of uncultured Eubacteriales bacterium. Taxonomy (GTDB): domain Bacteria; phylum Bacillota; class Clostridia; order Christensenellales; family Aristaeellaceae; genus UBA2943. Next base: position 328 of record ONVN01000432.1, on the reverse strand, counting down.
CTGATTGCTATGTTGATGACGCTTTTGGTTCCTGCCATCGTGCACACTGCTCCACCGCTGGCGTGACGGCGTATACTTCTCCCAACGTTGCCGGCTACCTGATTGGCAAGGAACTGTCCATCATGGGAAAGGCCCTTGAGAATGCGGACCGTCCCTTTGTTGCAGTCCTTGGCGGCGCAAAGATCGAGGACAAACTGAATGTAATTTCGAACCTGCTGGAAAAGGTTGATACCCTGATCATCGGCGGTGGTATGGCCTTTACCTTCCTCAAGGCGAAGGGATACGGCGTAGGCAATTCCCTGCTTGACGAGAGCAAGATCGATTACTG
>ONVN01000290.1 GCA_900321295.1 uncultured Eubacteriales bacterium | reverse complement strand
GCGTTGAGCCCTGGGAGATAAAAGAAAATGGAGGATTGTACCGTGAAAAAAATACTCTTTAAGATTCGAATGATCGCTCTGCTTCTGCTGACAGGCCTGACCTTTCTGCTCAGCATGCCCAGCCGTGCAAGACAAAGCAGGCTGGCGCAGTAAAAGGAAAAAACCCCGGTTTCTGAAGCCGGAGTTTTTCCTTTTCTCCTCAGGCATTACGTGTTGGTGGCACGCACGACCATGATATTCGGATAGGATGCCAGATGATTGATCACATCGGTATAATTCAGGGCAGAAGGCAGATGCAGCGTATAGATATTGGTATAGATGTTCTTTCCGCCTTTTCCTTTGCCCTCCAGGTTTTCAATATGGAAGTCCAGGTTCAGCACCTTAATGTTGTTCTGCTCAAAGAACTCATTGATGTGCGCCATGGTTTCCTGCCGGTTGACAAACCGGACTTCCACACGCTTGAGGGAGTTGACGGGAAGGAGACGCTGCAGGAGAACCAGAACACCGAGGACCAGAACGCAGCCAATCAGACTCATCCAGTAATAACCGTAGCCGGTGGCAAGACCGAGACAGGCCGTGTTCCATACGGAAGCGGCCGTGGTGAGACCGCCGATCTTCCGGTCATTCATGAAGATGGTGCCGGCGCCGAGAAAACCGATGCCGCTGATGACCTGGGCGGACATACGGCCGAAGTTGTAGGTGATGTGCGCACTGGTTTGATTATCCACATCGTGCATGAACATGCATTCAATCAGGGCAATCATACAGGCGCCGAGACAGACCAGGACGTGGGTGCGCAGGCCTGCAGGCCGGTTTTTGTATTCGCGTTCCGTGCCGACCAGGCTGCCGATGAGAATGGAAATAAAGATACGGAGGAGCAGCTCCATAGGGGTAAAGGGATTGGTGCTGATCAAACGAAAAAACATCCAATAACCCCCTTCTGTTGATGTAATTGGTGATATGCTGGACATATTATACACAAATGATGGATGAAATACTATACTTTTCTGCACATTTTTCAAAATTTGCCCGAAAAAATCCGAAATCCACCCATTCCAACGGTTTTATGGGAACGTTTTGACTTTTCGCCTGCAACGTACTACAATAGAGGTGCGAAGGAAGGGCTCGGGAGAGACCTGCGGCCGGCAGGTGCGCAGGAACCGAAGGGGCAACGGAAAAAACGATAAACTCTCAGGTAAAAGTACCGTGCCCGGACGCATCCCTGGAAAGTGAAATCACACCGAAGAAGCAAGGCAGTTCTCCGGGCGTAGGGGCTGCCGAATCTTTCAGGTACAATGACAGGGCGTACAGAGGTCAGCGAAGACTGACGCTGCACGCCTTTTTTCGCGTGATTCCGGAAAAAGGAGGCCGCGGCAGCCGGAGCAAACGGCAGAACAACACAGAATTCTGGAGGTGAGGCCATGGGAACCTATGTTCCGAACACAGAAAAAGAACAGCAGGAAATGCTCAAAGCATGCGGTTATCAGGATTTTGATGATCTCTACGGCGGCATTCCGGCGGAACTGAAACGGAAAGAACCCCTTGCGATCCCGGCCGGAAAGACGGAGATGGAAGTGCGGCAGGCCATGGAGAGGATGGCACGGAAGAACCACGTGTACTCCTCTGTTTTCCGCGGAGCCGGCGCATACCATCACTATATTCCGGCCATTGTCGGTGAAGTCACCGGCAAGGAAGAATTCCGGACTGCGTACACGCCTTATCAGGCGGAAATCAGCCAGGGCCTTCTGCAGTCCATCTTTGAATACCAGACAGACATCTGTGAACTGACCGGCATGGCGGCTTCCAATGCCGGTGTCTATGACGGAGCCACCGCGGCTGCGGAAGCCTGTGAAATGGTCCGTGAACGGAAACGCAGGAAGGTCCTGGTTTCCGGCACCGTGGACCCGAAGACGGTCTCTGTGGTGAAAACCTATGCCTTCGGACGGGACGCAGAGATTGTTCTTGTCCCGGAAAAGGATGGCGTAACGGACCTGGAAGCCCTGCAGGCGATGCTGGACGCAGAAACCGCCGGCCTTCTGATCCAGCAGCCGAATTTCTACGGCTGTGAGGAAGATGCCGTGCATGCGGCCGAACTGGCACATGCTGCCGGTGCAAAGCTGATCATGAGCTGCAATCCCATTGCCCTGGCTGTCATGAAAACACCGGGAGAATGCGGTGCCGACATTGCTGTGGGTGAGGGACAGCCGCTGGGCCTCCCGCTGAGCTTCGGCGGACCGTATCTCGGCTTTATGGCTGCAGAGGAGAAGATGGTCCGGAAACTTCCCGGAAGGATTGTCGGTGAGACGACGGACATCAACGGGGAACGCTGCTATGTCTTGACCATGCAGGCCCGGGAACAGCATATCCGCCGTGAAAAGGCAGGTTCCAATATCTGCTCGAATGAAGCGCTCTGCGCGCTGACGGCAGCGGTTTATCTGGCTGCCATGGGACCGGAGGGCCTGCGGAAGACGGCGCTGAGCTGTCATGCAAAGACTGCTTATCTGCGCGGCGCGCTGGCGGAAGCCGGACTGAAACCGGTCCATGACCGGCCGTTCTTCCATGAATTCGTGACACAGGCCCGGGATGAGGCACAGGCAGAAGAGGTTCTGAAAGCACTGGAGAAGGCGGATATCCTCGGCGGGCTGCCGCTGGGCGGCGGCCGGATCCTGTGGTGTGCAACGGAAATGAACAGCCGTGAATCCATGGACCTTGCGGCACAGACCGTGAAGGAGGTGCTGAAGCAGTGAAGCTGATCTTTGAGCGCAGCATGCCCGGCAGGGGAACGGCCTATGTGCCCGACCTGGATGTGCCGGAGGCCGCACCGGATTTTGCACAGCGGGAGAGGAAACTCCGGCTGCCCGAGCTGCCGGAAGTCCAGGTGGACCGGCATTACACGGAGCTGGCGAAGGAAACACGCGGTGTCAACGGCGGCTTCTATCCTCTGGGCTCCTGTACCATGAAATACAATCCCGCGGCTGCGGAAGCGGTGGCTGCACTGCCCGGTTTTACCGAGGTTCATCCCCTGCAGGAGGATGCGACCGTTCAGGGCTGCCTGGAAGTCATGCAGCTTGCGGAAAAATACCTGGCGGAAATCACCGGCATGGATGCCATTACCCTGCAGCCGGCAGCCGGAGCACACGGCGAGTTTACAGGCCTCCTGCTGATCAAGGCATGGCACCGGTCCCGCGGTGATACGGCGAGAACCAAGATTCTTGTGCCGGACTCGGCTCACGGCACAAACCCTGCCAGCGCGGCCATGGCAGGCTTTGAAGTGGTCAACATCCCGTCCGATCCGAACGGATATGTGGACCTGAAGGAGCTTTCCCAGAGAGTGGGTCCGGATACGGCAGGCCTCATGCTGACCAATCCCAATACCGTTGGACTCTTTGATCCCAATATTTCCGAGATTACCCGGATTGTGCATGAAGCAGGCGGACTGAACTATTATGACGGAGCTAACCTGAACGCAATCATGGGGATTGTCCGTCCGGGCGATATGGGCTTTGATGTGGTGCACCTGAATCTGCACAAAACTTTTGCCACGCCCCACGGCGGCGGCGGCCCGGGCAGCGGCCCGGTCGGATGCAAAGCATTCCTTTCCGGCTTTCTTCCCGGCATCCGGGTGGAAGAGAAGGACGGAAAACGGTGCCGCAGTGAAGCGGAAGCCCGGGTCGGCGATGTGCGCTCCTTCGGCGGAAACTTCAACGTGGTGGTGAAAGCCCTGACCTACATCCTGTCCATCGGACGGGAGGGCGTACCGGCTACCGCCGCCAATGCGGTCCTGAATGCAAACTACCTGATGCACCGCCTGAAGGATATCTATCCCATGGCTTTTGATACGACCTGCATGCACGAATTCGTCATCACCCTGGAGCATTTCAAGGAAGAGACCGGCGTTTCCGCACTGGATATTGCCAAGGGCCTCATTGATTACGGCATGCATCCGCCGACGATGTATTTCCCGCTGATTGTGCATGAAGCACTGATGGTGGAACCGACGGAAACCGAGACGAAAGAAACCCTGGACGAGGCAGCGGAAGGCTTCCTGGCCGTGCTTCAGGAAGCCCGTGAGCACCCGGAGGAAGCCCACCTGCGTCCCCTGACCACGCGGATCCGCAGGCCGGATGAGGTCAAAGCGGCCCGCAAACCGGTGATTCGGTATGATTTCGGCGATTAAGACGATCCGGACAGACGGCACCGTTCCCTATGACAACCTGGCCCTGGAAGAATTCCTGACGCTCCATGCGCGGGAAGGCGAGTGTATTCTGTTTCTCTGGCAGAACCGGAACACCGTGGTGATCGGAAGAAACCAGAATGCCTGGGAAGAATGCAGGGTCCGGACATTCCGGGAAAGCGGCGGGTATCTGGCCCGCCGGCTTTCCGGGGGCGGGGCCGTGTACCATGACCTGGGCAACCTGAATTTCAGCTTTGCCGTACGCAAGCCAGACTATGATACGGTACGGCAGAGTGAAGTGATCCTGCGGGCGGTCCGAATGCTGGGGATTCCCGCAGAAAGAACCGGCAGGAACGACTTTGAGGCAGAGGGACGGAAGTTTTCCGGGAATGCCTTCTATGAGCAGAAAGGCTGCTGCTGCCATCATGGAACCCTGATGATGCAGGTGGATCTGAACCGCCTGGAACAGGTCCTGACGGTTCCTGCGGCCAAGCTCCGGTCGCGGGGCGTGTCCTCCGTACGCGCCCGTGTGGTCAATCTCACGGAGTATGTCCCGGGACTGACCAGGGAGGCCCTGGAAACGGCCCTCATTCGGGCCTTTGAGGATGTGTACGGCATGCCTTCCGAAGCGCTGGAGCCGGAAAGGCTGGACGGGGAGGAAATCCGCAGGGAAACGGAACGGCTCTCGTCGGATGCATGGATTCTGGGGCGGCGGATTCCCTTTACCGCAGCCCTGGAAGAGCGTTTCTCCTGGGGCGGTATCCGGATGGAACTGTCCGTGCAGGGGGGAAACGTGGAGGAAGCCGTTTGCTGGTCGGATGCAATGGATGAAACCTTCATTGCAGGAATCGGCCGCCGGCTGGCCGGCTGCCCGTATGACGGGGACGTCCTGGCGGCCCGCCTTGTGCAGGATGCGGCCGATGCCGGCCCGGAAAGGAAAAGAATGGCAGAGGATATCGCCCGGATGATCCGGGTGCAGACCATGGGCGGGTAAGCCCGTAGGCCTTTTACAGGAAAGGAGAGGACAGAGATGGAACTGAAGCGGACGCCGCTGTATGACGCCCATGTGCGTCTTGGAGGCAGAATCGTGGAATTCGGCGGTTTTGAAATGCCGGTGCAGTATCCCACGGGCGTCATCCGTGAACACATGGCGGTCAGAACCGCCTGCGGGCTTTTCGATGTCTCCCATATGGGAGAAGTGCTGATGGAAGGCCCGGACTCGGTGAAGAACCTGAACTGGCTGCTGACAAATGACTATACGGAGATGGAGGACGGACAGGCACGCTACAGCCCCATGTGCTATGAGACGGGCGGCACGGTGGATGACCTGATCGTCTACAAAGTCGCGGAAAACCGGTACTTTATCGTGGTAAACGCATCCAACCGGGAAAAGGATGTCGCCTGGATTCAGGCGCATGTCTCCGGCGATGTGAAGGTCACCGATGTGTCGGACAGCTGGGGCCAGATTGCTCTCCAGGGACCGAAAGCGGAAAGCATCCTGCGGAAGCTGACCGCCGCAGAAAACATTCCAGAGAAAAACTACCATGCCCTGTGGGACCGCGAGGTCGGGGGCATCTGCTGCATCGTTTCCAGGACCGGCTATACAGGGTCGGACGGGTTTGAACTGTATGTCCCTGCGGAAAAGACGGAAGAACTCTGGAACCTGCTCCTGGAAAACGGAAAGGACGAGGGCCTGATTCCGTGCGGTCTCGGCGCGCGGGACACTCTGCGCCTGGAAGCGTCCATGCCGTTGTACGGGCATGAGCTCAGCGAGACGATTTCCCCGCTGACGGCAGGCCTTGGCTACTTTGTGAAGATGGACAAGCCGGACTTTATCGGCAAAGCGGCCTTGGAGGCTGCAGGCAAACCGGCCCAGCGCCGCATCGGCCTGAAAGCGGTCGGCAGGGGCATTCCCAGGGAACACCAGGATGTGTATGCGGACGGAAAGAAGATCGGACAGACCACGTCCGGAACGCACTGTCCATATATCGGATATCCGGCGGCCATGGCCATTGTGGACCGTGAATACGCGCAGCCCGGAACAAAGGTTGAAGTGGATGTGCGCGGACGGCGCGTGGAAGCCGAAGTCGTGAAGATGCCGTTCTATAAAAAGTAAGACAGAAACAGCAGAAAAAAACGGCGCTTGCGCCGGGAGAAGAATCAAGGAGGAGAGCATATGCATTTTCCCAAGGAACTGAAGTACACCAAAACCCATGAATGGGTCCGTTTTACGGACGATAACACGGCCTACATCGGAATTACGGACTATGCACAGGATCAGCTGGGTGACCTGGTGTTTGTCAATCTCCCCGCAGAGGGCGATGAGCTGACCGCCGGTGAATCCTTTGCTGATGTGGAATCCGTGAAGGCTGTTTCCGATGTCAATTCGCCCGTCACCGGCACCGTGAAGCAGGTGAACGAGGAACTGGCCGATGCGCCTGAGAAGATGAACGAAGCGCCGTATGAGGCCTGGTTTGTGCTGGCCGAGGGGATTACAGGAACGGCAGAACTGATGGATGCGGAAGCCTATGAGGCCTTTGTCGCATCGGAAGGCTGAGGAGAAACAGAGACGCAGGAGGACAGACCATGAAGGCATATGACCTGATTGTGATCGGGGCCGGCCCGGGCGGATATGAGGCCGCCTTTGAGG
>ONVN01000409.1 GCA_900321295.1 uncultured Eubacteriales bacterium | reverse complement strand
CTGGCTGTGGCCATGTACAGCCATCTGCATCAGCGCGAAAAAGCACTGCCTCTCCTTGAAAAAGCCCTTTCCCTGCGTCCACAGGATGGACAGCTGATCTGGGAAACCGGCTATGTGATGCTCCATACACATCGGGCTCCTTCGGAGGTTGCCGAATTTCTGGAAAAAGCTGGGAGCACACGGGAAGACATCTGTATTGAGCGCTGCCTGGCCCTCAATCTTGCGGGCAGGCATGATGAAGTTCTGGACATCATGGCCAGGCACAGCTTTACTCCCTGCGAAGGCGGCGAGCATGCTGTTGCTGAACAATATATGTTTGCCCATCACGCCCTTGGACGGCATGCTCTTTCCTCGGGAGATCCGGAAACAGCTCTGCAGCATTTTCTTGCTGCCCAGGTGCTCCCGGACCATCTCGGAGCAGGGCTGTGGAATGAAGTACTTCTTGTTCCGCACCGTTATTTTGAGGCCGTCTGTCTCTTTGCCCTGGGGAAGCAGGTGCAGGCACAGTCCCTGCTCGACTGGATTCTCCTCTTAAAACAGGATTACTTCAGTGATATGCATCTTCCTGAGCTTCCCTGTTATCAGGCGATGGCGCATCTGCTCAGGAAGGAGACCGCACCTGCCCAGGAACTGATTGCTGCTCATCTGCGTTCCCAGGACACCGCTCAGAGCAGGGTCGATCCCGGCTGGCGGAAAACCACGCCCTTCTTCATTTCCTATATGGAGGAGCCCTCTCTCCTCCGTCGGGCCATATGTGACTGGCAGCGCGCCATGGCTTATTTTGCCGCAGGAGACCTCAGAAGCGCCTCCGCATTTGCCTCCCGTGCCCTCGATAATGATCCGGTCAACCTGTACGCCACCCTGCTGATCTGACCTTTCTGGTATTGTTCAGCCCCTGTGTTTTTCAATCCCGATCTTGTCTGAATGTAGAAAAGAAGGTGGAGTCATGTACCATCTCCGGAATGCTGTCATGGCCTATGCGCTTGACGAACGTGGTTTCTGCTGTTCAGCCCGGCATGTCCCGACAGACCATGAATGGATCGAGGTCCCCGGGGCCATCTGGAAGCTGATCTACTCGGTTCCCGGCACAGAGCGTGTCGAATCCGTGATCTGGCAGGAAAACCAGCAACCGGTTATCCATTTTTCTGATTCATGCCTTGAGCTGCTGTATGACCGCCTGATCGGAGAAGACAGCAGGATAATCCAAGCTTCCCTCAGGCTTGAACTGTTCCTTGATTCCCGCGGTCTGAGGGTGACTGCAGACCTTGAAAACCGGGACAGTGCGGTCATTCTCCAGGAACTGCAGGTGGTTCCTGTCTCGGGAGCCCGTTCCCTTTCCGGCAGCCCTGCTGAGGATTCCATTGCCTGGCCAAGCAATCTTGGTATGCGAATTTCTAACCCTGCCTTTTCGGATTTGTCCACCTATGCCGGTTTCAGAAAATATGAAAGACATGATCAGTTCCATACGGATCTGGACGCCCTTTATCAGGGCGGTTCCTGTTCCATGCAATGGCTGGACTGGTACAATGACCGCGAAGGCCTGTACATCGGTTCGGAAGACACCACACGTCAGACCCTGTGCATGCATGTGGAGCGCGACACCAAACTGAATGTTCTTCGGTTTGGCATTATCCGTTATCCAATGATCGGAAATGGAGAAATCTGGCACGGTCAGGCCATCGACTGTTTTCCGCACTCCGGTGACTGGCATGCCGGCTCACGCTACTATCGTGCATTCATGGAATCCAAGGGAGGCTATATTCCTCCGGAACGTCCTGCCTGGTGCAGGGATATGACCGGATGGCTTCGCGTCATTCTCAAGCAGCACCACTGTGAACTGAACTGGGATTACAGCGACATCCCTGCGCTTTTTGATGAAGTCAGGGAAGCAGGAATGCATACCCTGTACCTTCTCGGCTGGGAAAAAGGCGGCTTTGCACGGATGTGGCCTGACTATGTTGCTGACGACCGCATGGGCGGAGAAAAAAAGCTCCGGGAAGGTATTGAGTATGTGCATGCCCATGGGGGACGTGTGCTGATGTTCCTGAGCTACGCCCTGGTCGACCATCACAGTGACTTCTATCTGCACGAAGGCGGAAAAGATGTTCCCATCCGCTCCATCTGGCAGGAAGAGATTCCTTTTGCAGAAACCTACTGTGGAGAAGGTACCTACCGGAAAATCGGCAATCCGCCCATGCCAATGTATCTCGCCTGCCCGGGTGCGCCACTCTGGCAGGAGAAAATGAAATGGGCTGCCAGGCGGTGTCTCGAGCTTGGCGCTGACGGTGTTCTCTATGATATCGGCGGCATGATTCCCTACTTCTGCTATGCTCAGAATCATACGCACTGCAAGCCGAGCCACTCCCATGAAAACAAAGCAGCCAACTACAGGGACCTGAGAAACTATGTCAAGCATTTTGGGGAAGACAAGGCCATCCTGATGGAACACAATGTGGATATCTATGGGCAGAGCATGGATATCAGCCATGGCATCTGCACACATCCGGATGCCCGTCTCCTGAATCCGGTCACTGCCGAAGACCTGTCCCTGCAGAAAACGGAT
>ONVN01000482.1 GCA_900321295.1 uncultured Eubacteriales bacterium | reverse complement strand
TACCATGTCAAGAGCCCAAAAACAAGTGTTTTGGCCTGCACAACATATTGTGTATGAAAGAAATCCCGTCCGCTACTCAAAAGCCCAAAACGCAACGCTTTTTGGCTTTTATATGTTATCCGATAATTACGGATAAAAAATCCCAAAAAGTCATTTGAATGGATCCGGCCACTGAACCTTTTTCATTGTTTCCGCTTCCTCTACGCATTTCCTGGCTTTCGCAAACTGATATTCCGTCATTTCCAGCTCCCGCATGACCTCCGCCTGGGCGAGCTGATCCACGTACAGCGCCCGGACAAAAATCTGCATCTTTGGCTCCTCGATTCCGTTCAGAATCTTCTCGGCCTTCTTCAGCTCCTCCACGTATTCGGCAATCTTCTCGCCGTATTCGTGGTTCACTTCTTCCAGTTCCCCGATAATGGAATCAAACCCATGGGGCATCCCGCCGCCACCCGGCATCCCGGTCAGGCGCTTTGTTGTGGAATATAGTTGCTCGTCGTGAAAATCGCTCCGGTGCTGCAAGCTCCGGATGTCCTGCATGATGTAAAAGATCCTGGAAAGCAGGGGAATATCCTTGTTGTTCATGGCCTTGCTCCTTCAAATGCGCAATCGCTTTCGCTTTTCTCCTCCGTCGGATCCTCCGCCAGGATCCCGGCGGCAAATTCGATCAGTTCCGCAACGTCCTCCGGCAGCGCGAAGTAAACGCAGTCCTGTTTTTCGCAGGCATCCCGCGTCATGCATCCCCGGATCCGCTCCGCCTGTTCCAGCAGCCTTCTCCGGTGGATCCGTTCCAGCCGCGCCAACTCCCGTTTTACTCTCCGTCCCATCGTCTCACTCCATACAGCAGATTGCCGCAATGGCAATCGTGAAGAATACCGCCAGGAACAGTCCGATATAGAACATCACTTCATCGTCAGTCATAGTATTCCTCCGAATCCCGCGGATCGTCGTCCGCGTGGTCAAATGCCGTTCCACAGTTCCAGCATTTTTCAATCTTTTCCTCCGCCTGGTCCCTGGCCAGAGCGCAGTAGCAGTAGGAGCAGCATCGCCGGTACCCAAAGGCCGGATGTTCCCAGTTGATGATGTGCGCTTTGCCGGTGATCGGATCAAGTCTCGGTTTCGCCCTCGTGTTGTTCATCTCTCCCGTCCTCCTTGCAGAATTGATCGTCGCACAGGTTCCATTCCCGGATGGCATCATGCGCTTTTCGGTGCTTCGGCGTTTCCCGTCCGCATTGCTGGCATTTCACGTAATAGCACACGATAGGTGCGGCCTTCCGGAGCACCTTTCCTGTGTTCCACCTTCTGCATCCGGGGCATGGGGCCAGGATGGCGTCATCGTTCATCCTTCTCCGCTCCCTTCAGCAGTTTGTTTTCCCAGTCCAGCTCCTGCCCGCACTCCGGGCAAACCGGATCCCTCGGCGTCACCGCCGTATGGCACTCCGGGCACACATACCACCACGTACTCCTGGCGTCCCCTTCATACTCCGGCTCCATCTTCATGCCTTTTTACCACCCTTGTTCCTGATGCAGTCCCGGTATGCCTCCAGCGCGTGCAGAACATCCGTTTTCACGTTTGCCCGGCATTGATGGCCATAGTCTTTCCCTGGACCCTTCTGCGGACACTTCTTGCAATTCGGCGGGATCTGCACGCAGCAGACAAACTCCTGAATCACATCATCCATGTTGTTCATGTTCATGCTTTGCCTCCGTCATCCCGGATAGACCGTTTGAATTCATGCAGGGCTGTTTGCAGCCCGCTCCGGATTCCGTAATGATAGCTGTACGATTCCTGCGCACTTTTCATGATCGAGGTCTGATTGTCAATCTGCTGCCTCAGTTCTCCAACATACCGGTCCCTGTCCAGCCCGTGAATCACCGGCTCTTTCATCCGGTGTACGGCTTCGTCCCACAAATCACAGGTCTCGTCAGACCACTTTCCGTTTTTCCTGTCACCCCAATCCTCCTTGTAACAGAAGATCAGGTGCAGCAGAATCCATTCGTTGTCCATAGCCGCGATATCATCCCGGCTCCATTGTCTTTTCTCTTCCAAGATTCTCCCTCATTTCCTCATAGCACGCTTCGCAGG
>ONVN01000089.1 GCA_900321295.1 uncultured Eubacteriales bacterium | reverse complement strand
GCCTTCGAAAAGGTCTGCGCCATTGACCTCGCAGGCCGTGATGTCTTCCAGGCTGTTCAGATGTCCGTTACCCCGAAAGTCATTGAAACACCAATCGTCGCCGCCATCGCCAAGGACGGCATTGAGCTGCGCGCCAAGGCCCGTGTCACCGTGCGTACCAACATTGAACGTCTTGTCGGCGGCGCTGGCGAAGAAACCATTATCGCCCGTGTTGGTGAAGGTATTGTCACGACCGTTGGTTCCTCTGAAACCCACAAAGAAGTGCTTGAAAATCCTGACCTGATCAGCCGCACCGTCCTTGCCAAGGGTCTTGATGCCGGCACTGCTTATGAAATCCTTTCCATCGACATTGCTGACGTTGACGTCGGCCGCAACGTAGGTGCCCAGCTCCAGATGGACCAGGCAGAAGCTGACCGTCGTATTGCTCAGGCCAAGGCCGAAGAGCGCCGTGCCATGGCAGTTGCCCATGAGCAGGAAATGAAAGCTTCTGTTCAGGAAATGCGGGCCAAGGTCGTTGAGGCTGAAGCTGATGTACCTCGCGCCATGGCGGATGCCCTGCGCAACGGCAAGCTTGGAGTTCTGGACTACTATCAGATGAAGAATGTTATGGCTGATACTGATATGCGCGAATCCATTGCCAAAGCCAGTGCACCTCAGGCCGCAGAGAATCATCCCAAGAAGTGAGGCGATGATGCGTGGGCTACTCTCTCCTCATAGTCTGTATCATCCTGTATTATGTTCTGAAAGCCAATAAAAAGGCGGTTGAAACCAAGCAAGCCCGGGATCGAGCCGCACAGAAGGTTTCACAAAAAGCCATGCAGCTGGATCAGGTACAGGCAAAAGCAGACCCGAACGCGCCTTTCCCCACTTCAGATCATGCCGAACAGATTCTTCCGGATGCTCAGATTGAACACGCGAAGGTGTCTGTCCATGTTTCCGAGCATCATCATGAAAACATGTATGCCGGCAGCATGAATGCCGAGGAAGTCCAGGGGAACCCTGATGCTTACGATCAGATGCCCAGTGAGCACAGCGCTGAACTGTTCGTGGAAAACGAGGAAGTACCGCAGGAGACCACTGATGGGGTCCACCTGGACTTCACCCCGTCCGCTCTTGTCAATGCTGTGATTATGCAGGAAGTGCTTCAGCGTCCCAAGTTCAGGCATTCCTGAAAAATGAATTCAAGAAGGATAAGGATCGGCATTGCCGCTGGCTGCGGCAATGCCGATCCTGTTTTTGAGCAGTCTATCTGACAATTGGAACACTATGTCTGGAACAGAAGTGTGCATCAGGATATACTCTTTCTGTACACGAATCAAAGGAGGTATCCTGTATGACGATGACGTATGAGCAGGAAATCCGTGAAGCGCTCAAAGCAGCAAACAATGCTTTATATCATCTGCATCATGCCCAGAAGCTTCTTTGCTCTGCAAGAAACTGGGGAATCTATGATTGCCTTGGCGGAGGTTTCCTTTCTACACTGATCAAACATTCAAGGATGAACTCTGCACGCAGTGAAATGGAAGACGCGCGCATCGCAGTACGCAGGTTTTCAAGAGAACTCAATGACGTTGCTGTTTCAGCACAAGTAAATCTTGATACCGATGATTTTCTGGCATTTGCTGACTGTTTTCTCGACGGATTCTTTTCCGATTTCATGATGCAGAACCGCATTTCCCGTGCAAGAGAGCAGGTTGAAATGGCCATTGGCCGAATCACTGCCCTTCGCACTCAGCTGTCTCAAATACTCCATTCCTGACGATATACCCCGCAGATCAGCGCAGTTCCACCTTCTGGCAGACAATCAGTACAATCTGAAAAACCTGCCGGTCTGTATCTGCTGAACCTTTCAGCCAGCACCGGCAGGATTTATGATGAACGTCTCGAATAGATTCGTCAGTATGTTTCCGCTTAGGGAGGGTATAACATGAATCCCATCACTGTCATCATCGCAGATGATGATACAGGTATGCGTCTCATAGAGCGCAAAATCATCGAAAAAGCCGAAGGATTTTCACTGATCGCTGAAGCCCACGACGGTGAGGAGCTCATCCGTCTCGTGGAAGAAAAGCGGCCGAACGTTGTATTCCTTGATGTTGAAATGCCCGGAAAAACAGGTGTGGAATGTGGACGCCTGATCCAGGATCTGGATCCGTCGATCATCATGATTTTTGCCACGGCTCATGATCAGTATATGGGCGATGCTTTTGAAGTCTATGCCTTTGACTACCTCATCAAGCCGTTTAAAGTCGAACGGGTGCTGCAGACGATGGACAGAATCCGTGAACGTTTTCTCCGTGAGAACGACACCCCGCTCCCTGCCCTCAGGCGTCCTGCCTCCCAGGCCACCGGGCGTCTGATGCTGCGTCACAAAGATGGTGTCAGCTTCCTGGACATGAATGATATCCTGCTCATCCAGCGCGAAGACCGCTCTACCGTGATTTATACCGAAGGCGACGGCCGGTATATGACCTCTGACACGCTGTCGGAAACAGAAGCGCGGCTGGATCCACAGGTTTTCTTCCGCTGCCACAAGAGCTATATCATCAATCTCAATAAAATCACGGATATCACCCCTTACGGCCGCTGGACCTATATCGTCCACCTCAGCGGAACCAAGCAGGATGCCCTGATCACTCACGAGAAATATGAAGAACTTGAGAAAATGTTTTCCTGATGATCTCAGACCGGTTCTCCGGTCTGTTTTTCTTTGCCGTCTTTTCTGCTCTTGATTTGCTTCTGCACTTCATGGGTCAGGCCGGCCATTCCGTCAAACATCAGCAGATTGCCTGCCATGTCTGCATACCACGAGATGACATGTTCCGCACTGACAACCACAAAGAAACCCACAAATGCATACATCAGCGTCATCAGAAGATGCCGGAACCACGCAACGGTCCATGAACTGTCCCTGCGCAGTGCAATCGCATTGTTATAACTCATTGCAAGAAACAGAATACCAAAAACCGTCGTGGACAGATTGAACAGCGCCTGGTCCTTCACAAGAAGGATGTAAGCAAGGGAGATCAGGATAATGCTTGTATTGACACGAATGTGTTCGCTTTTCAGGTCCCAGTGATTGTCCAGCAGATGCCGGATGGTAATCAGGACTTCAAATACGACAAAGCTTAGAAGCACAAGTCCGACAATGATGCCCATGCTGTGCACAGGGAGCATACGAAACAAAAAGCCAATCATCAGCAGCAGAAGATTGACCGCAATAGCGCTGGTTCTGAGCCAGCGAAACAGACGAAGGTTCCAGACCTTATCTGTATATTGTCCAAACAGCGCCGCAAGGGTCAGTTTGGCTGCTGCTTCCCGTGTTTCCTTTCCTGCCTTGGTCGCCAATTCGGACAGCATGGTATCAACGGCACGGGGACCCAATTCTTCCACGGTTCTTGCTCCACCGGATTCAACCGCGCGAAAGACATCATCCACGAAATGGCGCCTCTCTTCCGTATTGACCCCGTCAAGCCAGCCCACCACAGACTCATGTATTCTTTCCGATGCCTCATCAAGGGAAGAAGCCAGAAGGAGTTCTCCGTGATCAACACCCCAGGTTTCAATATCATGCTGCATGATACCCTCTGCAGATGACTGAACAATGCGGACATTCGGGAATCCCGGATCAAAAAGTCTCCCAACAACACTGAAAGACGGCATCATGCTGACTGTACGCGAGCGGATTCGGTCCAGAGGACGCACATCCATCACGTCAGAGCACAGTCCCGGTGCATCCTGAAGATAGACATGCCGAACCTGACGCAGCTTGTCATCTTCCAATTGGGACAGAGCGTACATTGCCAGGTTGCCGCCTTTGGAATGCCCACCGATGTCATACCGCATTCCACGCTGGATGTGCCGTCTCAGATAGCGCAGTGCCATGCGCTGTCCGCCAGTCAGCGTAAAACAGGTCATAAAGTCTTCTTTCCATCCTGCCAGCGTATTATCCGTTCCCCGGAAGGCGATGTAGGTCAGATCCCTGCGCACACGGAAGAGCATCACCGAAAACTGTACGCTTTCCTCTTCCACCAGACTGTCCATATAGCTTCCGATCACAACGGGTCCGAAGCGTTTGGACACTGCAAGGGCTTCATACAGTTTCCTGTGGCGTTCCGTCATCGGTTTCGCTTGTTTCAGAAGGATGGTACAGCATTCCGCGACCGTCAGCTGTCTTCCTGAAACCAGAACTTCTTTCAGGTCCATATAGGACAAAAAGGAGAAGACGACACTGTCGACTTCCGTGACGTCCTTCACCGTAAACGGGAGATCCCGTTCCCACTGAATATAGTCAAGAATCGTATCCATGTCGCTTCTCCTTTTTCAGAAAACCAGGACTTCTTGTTCTTCGTCACTGGAAATGCCAGGTTTCGCGGATGCCGCCCCAGAGCTTGTCTTTTTCGGAAAGGTTCAGTTCGGTTCCATCCGCAAGCGTATACCCGGCAGGATCCGCGCTTCCGGAATAAGTTCCTTTCAGCTGCGGCCACTCAATGCCGATATCCGGGTCATTCCAGGCAAGACCACCTTCATCGCCCGGGTGCCAGAAATCGGTAACTTTATAGCAGAACTCCGCCATGTCTGAAAGAACCAGAAAACCGTGGGCAAACCCCTCGCTGATATAAAACTGCTTGTGGTTTTCCGCAGAGAGCACCAGCCCGTACCATTGTCCGAATGTTTCGCTGCCTTCCCTCAGGTCGACGGCAACGTCAAACACTTCACCGCGAAGAACGCGGACAAGCTTACCCTGCGGATATTGTTTCTGGAAATGCAGTCCGCGAAGGACGCCTTTGGACGACATGCTCTGATTGTCCTGGACAAAACGCATGTTCAGTCCTGCTTCCTGCATATCCCGCTCGTTATATGTCTCCATGAAATAACCGCGGCTGTCGCCATGCACCGTTGGTTCCACGATGTAAAGGCCCTTGATCGGACATGCCTGTACTTGAATCTGTCCCATTTGTTTCACTCCATTTCATAGATTAAGAGTATCATCAGTCTTCACCATAGACCACCTTGATCGTCTGAATGGTAAACGGCGTAAAGACCAGTTCCTCATCCGGAGCCATCGTGCGCTCTTCCTCTTCCAGCATGTTGCAGACACGGACGGCCTGAACCGGGTGTCCGAACGTCAGCCTGCACTTTGCATAGGCACCAGTCGATTCATACAGTCTGATGATGTACGCTTTCTGCGCATCCTCGCACGGCTTCACCGTTTCCAGAACAACATCCCTGTTGTTCACGCTGACCAGGGAATCCATGGGCAGTCCTTCCGCGACCAGCTGTACGGGATAATTGAACTGGTAAGCTTTCTCCACAACATTCTCCCCATAGGGTTCATCATGAAGATAGATGGCATAGCGGAAAGTATGCAGACCTTTATCCCCCATGGGATCCGGCCGCATCCCGCCACGGTGCAGACTCAGGGCAAGACAGCCTTCCTTTTCAGAGATGCCGTATTTGCAGTCATTAAGTATCGAAAGACCATAGTTTCTCTCCGAGATGTCCGAATACTTATGATTGCAGACCTCAAAACGTGCCTTGTCACGGTCTGTCCCACGGTGGTTGCCTCTGCGGATGCATCCGAACTGAATTTCATTACGCACACCATCCGCATGGAGTGTGGTATCAAAAGCAGCTTTCAGGAAGTGATGTTCTTCCTGCCAGTCAAGGCTGGATTCAAAGGAAATCAACGGATCATGTGCATCGAAAATCATATCCTGCGTCAGCTTTGACTGTTCCCCAAGCTCCCAGACACTGCGAATCACCAGTTCGACACTGCCGCAGGAGATGAGTTTTCTTTCCACAAGCCTGCCGGCCCGTTCAAAGCGGCACTCCGTGTCCGCATCCACATCCCAGTTATCATAGTCGGCGGGGACATCCTCCGCCATGAGAAAACTGTTGAAAGGCAGCTGTCCCACCAGCTCACGTCCGTTCCGGCGGTCAACCAGTGAGGCAATTGCTCCCTGGTCATCAAACCGGATCTCCGCATAGGGGGTTGACAGTGTATCGCCATCAAAAGCAAACGGGCACGGCTTTTCCTCCGTCTCTCCCTGCGCAATTACTTTCGTGCTGAGGGGTTTAAGCTCTACACCGTAAACACTCAGGCGTTCTTTCCCCTCCACATCGGAATAGCGCTGATTCTCGGCACCGCAGATATCCTGCAGTTCACCCGGAAGATGCAGTGTTTCCCTGCGTTCCATGGCAAGTCCATTGAACAGGACCTTCGTCGGGCCTGACAGCGTTTCAGCAGTCTCTGCCCTGGTCAGGCGGATGGCCTCACCCACTTCACGCCAGCTCTGCACATTCGCTGCATGGATGCAGGTGCCGGGAAGAATATCGTGGAACTGATTGACCAGCAACGTGTTCATCATCGGAGCAATCTTTTCCTCCGAAGCTTTGCGGTCTTCCTTCACGGCACGCATGACTTCTGCCGCTTCCAGGTTGTGGAGCGCAATCTCCAGCAGACGGTTTCCGCGTTTGATCTCATGCTGATTGGTCAGCGTTCCGCGATGCAGTTCCAGATACAGCTCGTCTGCCCACAGCGTAGGATCAACAACGTTCTTCTCAAGCCGTTTCATGAAGTCCGAAACCGACGTATACTCACATCGTGCAATCCCATTGAGATTCCTGACGCGTCTTGCATATTCCAGCATTTCAAACTCAGGACCGCCGCCGCCGTCCCCCTTGCCGAAGGAAAACAGACGCATGTCCGTCACCCGCCGGTCACGAATGGCTTCCGATCCTTCGGTGATCCTCTGGATCAGTTCCGGTTCCGGTCCCTGATGTGTCCTGTTGAAATGGGTCAGAACACGTGTTCCGTCCAGTCCCTGCCAGACAAACGTCGTGGCAGGAAACACCGTAGTATCATTCCAGGACAGTTTCGTGGTCAGAAAATACTGAACACCGCATCCTTTCATGATCTGCGGAATAGCCGCTGAATAGCCAAAAGTATCCGGAAGCCAGAAGCAGTCAGAAGTATAGTTGAAATATTTCCGGGTAAAGCGCTGGCCCCAGAGGAACTGACGCACCATATATTCGCCGCCGGTCAGATTGCAGTCGCATTCCACCCATACACCGCCGTTGGGTTCCCACTGGCCGCGTGCAACCGCTTCGCGGATGCGCTCAAAAAGCTCTGGGTAGTCCCGACGAAGCATATCGGTATGATAAGCAGAAGACTGGACAAACCGGTATTCCGAATATTCCTCCATCAGATTCAGGGAATTGGCGTACGTCCTTGCACATTTCTTTTCTGTCTCCGAAATGGTCCAAAGCCACGCTGTATCCATATGGCTGTGTCCTGTCAGCCCCACATATCCCGGAGTATCTCCGTTTTTCCTGGAAAGTGCTTCCTTCAGGAAAGGAGAAGCTTTCCTCAGGGCTGCATGGAAGGTTTCCGGGCTGACCGCAGCAGGATCATACAGCAGCACACGATGTGCATCCAGAAGCGCATTCTCAACT
>ONVN01000476.1 GCA_900321295.1 uncultured Eubacteriales bacterium | reverse complement strand
GCAGCCCTTGCTAGTATTGGCCGGCAGATCCAGAGTTCCTCTTCCGCCTTTTTCAAGCGCCATCAGGCATGTGTTTCCAGGAGCCCTGCAGCTGAACATTTCCGGGAGGCGGATCAGCCATGAACAGGGTTCTGTCTGGGACGAAGAAAAACGTTCCGTCTGCGTCCTGAGCCAGTCAAGGTAGCTTTTCCGGATAGACGCATGGTAATCAGGCGCTTTGCCGTTCAATTGCCCCTGTGTGCTTCCGGTGAGAAGGCCGGTGGCTGTAAACATCGTCATCTGGGTGTCATCCGAGATCAGCGCTTTGCCCTGATACAGAGCATATTCCGTGATCCCACGATCCCCGTATCGGGAGAAGATCTGTTTCTCATTTTTGAATTCGATTTCATAGCCCAGTGCGTCTCCGGCTGCGCCACCAATCAGACAGCCGCGGAAAGTATCCAGTTCTCTCATTTTTCATTCACTTCCTGGTTTTGGGAATATGGATCCGGAATGCCCGGAAAATGCGTGTTCATGATTGCCTGTTTTATTGCCCTGAACGAATCCGGTCATAGGCATGTCCGTCGTTTTTACTGTTGGCTCTGTCCACATCGCTCAGCCGGAACTGCGGGCAGCATCCGGGGCATGGCTTCAGGGAAGCAAAAGGCTTGTTTTCCAGGTCGCCGTAAGCAAAGGGTTTCAAGGGCAGGAACTTATCATTCACCTGAGGACAGTTCGGATCGGAATGGTAATTTCGTCCGTTGTCGGGATTGTAATAAAGAATGAAATCATCAGAGGCCGGTCCCAGCATGCGGTCGGAATCATCCCAGATAATCACTTTTGCCCGGTTGCCGGTTCTCGGAAGATTATCCCAGAGCCACTTGATGTTGACACCATTGCTGGAGGCCTCCCTCTGGATACGGATGCAGCCATGGGATGCCTTTTCACCGAGATACTGTTCATTTTTTTCGTAATGCCTTGTTTTGGTTCCGTCCTCTTCTTCTGTAATGGAGCAGGGGACTTCATGAAGCAGGATGCCGTCATTGATCCGGATGCCCATATCGCAGTACAGTTCGCCGGCCCAGAACCCGCCCGTGTGGGAAATGGCGTAGAACTCACCGGCAGGGGTTTCATTGAAGGGCTTGCCTTTGCGTGCGAAGCCGGTGGAGCATCGAAGCGTGGAAAAGAGTTCACCGTTTTTGAAGACAAAGATGCGCTGCTGCAGCTTATCAATGACAAGCCCGACCTGCTGGGATACTTCCTGCTTCTTCAGCTTGCTGGTTTCAATATATCCAGTGAAGCATGAGGCAAAGACAGCCACCTTGCTGCCTTCCACGGAGGAAGAGTAGGCCTCAATCAAGGTCCATTCCGGCCCCTCTTCGAGAATGTGGACGCCCTGGCTTGCACAGGTGACCTCACCAGTATATTCCTCGCAGGTGCTGCTCGGATACTTCCGTATTTTCACCTGGTGCCGTTCACTGCCCTCAATGACAGTCATAGGGGCGGTGAGAGCCTTCCAGATGGCTTCCACGTTATTCAGATTTCCCAGCTGGAGATTCCAGGAACAGTTTTCATGGGTACAGCTGGTCCCTGCAAGTTCGTTGGCGGTATGGAAGGTGATGTCCTGTACCGGATGGGGCGGGTCCGGCTCGGGAACATGCAGTTCAATTTCCCAGGCATCGGAGATGGAACCGGAAGCAGAAATCAGCCGCAGATCAAGATAGATTTCTCCGCTGGGAAGGTAGCCGCTGAGCGTCATCCGATTGCTTCCGGGCTGAACGTCCATGCGTGCAGCCTCGTTCCCTCCGGGGAGAGTGGCAACCAGTGTTCCTGCGGCGTTGACATGAACATATGCTGACCAGTAGCTGTCATATTCCAGCGGTGCATCCACCGAGAGAATTTCCGGGAGCGGATCGGTGATGGACAGGGAAAGCGGAAAGGATTCAGAACCTGCGACGAGGAAGAGGTGATAATCACCCTTGGGAAGGGAAAGATCGGGCAGGACGACCGAACCGTTTCCGTCCGTTACGGTGGCGGGAAGCACCTGAATGGCTTTGCCGTCTGCATCGGTCAGATAGATGGTAACGGACGGCTGATCGGTCACAAAGGAGAGCGTGAGCGAGGAGCCTGCGGGATAGACTGCATGGCTGCTGACCCATGCCGTTTCTGCATGGGCAGACATCAGGGGAAAAAGCAGGCAGAAGACCAGGAAAAGGAACAATCTGCGCAAATCGATCACCGTCTTTCGGAAACGGGGACAAGCCCCGGAATAGCTGCGTCAGTAAGCTCATGATATAGTATCTTTGCCAAAGATGCAAATACCCTGGATGCAGAACACTCGGTCAGGGGTTAAGCGGTACAGCCGGCAAGGGAAGCAGTTGAGAAAACAGCAGATGGGAAAAGGTCTGAAAGGCCTTTTTCCCCAAAGTGGGAGGTTTCCATTTCTGAAGACTGGTTTGTGAAATGCTTCCGATACATGGAACGAGGAAGACCGGTGGTTTCTTCCTTCCCGGGAAGGAAGAGAGCAGAAAAAGGCGGTATGCACAGGCGGTTCCGATGGCCGCACGGTCGGATGTGATTGTGGAGATAAGGGTCCTTCCTATGGGATCAGAAAAGCCTGCCGGTGGGCAGGCTCATTGAGCGTACATTGTTCATCGGACCATGCCTGTCAGATGAAGGAAAAGATCCTCAAACAATGCGTCCCGGTTGATATGATAGACCATCCGGCACAGCGGGTGGTCCGCCTGAACGGAATAATGATGGTCATATTCGGGTATCGGCGTCGGCACAAGGGAAGACTGCATAAAACGGTCATCCTGATTGAGCATCCATCCGATCGTGGTGACATCCCAGATGATCCGGCTCCATACTTTTCCTTTGGCATAGGCCTCTGCTTCTTCCACGGTGTGGGAGACGAGGTAGTCACACAGGGCATTCCTGCCATCCAGCCAGTGATGCAGTTCAGGGCCGGTGGTGGTGAACGCACTGACAACACCGTTGCAGGGAAGAATCACCAGAGGTGCACCGGAGGAAAAGACAACACGTGCTGCGGCGACGTCCTGCATGCAGTTGAACTCATGGTTGTCCGGCCAGTGCAGAGCATGCCCTCCAAGCCAGACGATGACGACGTGGTCCGCAATTTCGGGATGGAGAAGCAGAGCGGATGCGACATTGGTAATGGCACCAATGGCGACAACGTAGAGCGGATGCTCGCAGGAATAGTTCATCGCCAGCGAACAGAGATGCTCAGCGGCAGGCGAGAGAACGGGGGAGTTTTCATCGGGAAGATACTGTTCGGAGCCGCGGAAGGCGGGAACCTGACAGCCGGCAAGACGCAGGAGATGCTGGATTTCCTGAAAGCTTTTTTCCATGCCGTCGGAAGGGCAGGATGATTTTTCATTGAAAAACGGTGCTGCATAGAGTGCTTTGAGTGAAAGCTTTTCGGTGGCACGAAGGGCATAGGAGATGGCAAACTGGTCATCGATTTCATTATATGCGTCTGTGTCGAGCACGAGGTCAGCGTGACCGGAAGGCGGCATCATCATCTTCACGCGCTGTTCTTCATTGAGCAAACAAACACCCCTTTCGGATATGGCTGATTGTTTATACTGTGATTATACGCCAGGCAAAACCATATCGAAAGAGACAGAAAAGGAAGATGCACGATTTTGAAAAAACACGAAAAGTGGTAACACATGTGATAATCATCCGGAAAAAATGCGTAAATGTGGTATAGTGATTTATATAATTACAGAAAAACTGAAAACAGGTGGGAATGAATGCTCTGAAGCATACGCTGTTTCCGCAGACAGGCTGAGAACAACGGGAGAGCTTTCATTTTTTGAAATTAAAAAACAGGCAGGAAACTTTCCCGCCTGTACAGAAGCTGCTTCACAAACAGCAAATCAGCTGTTGACGTTTCGCTCATAGATCAGACGAAGCCCCTTCAGTGTCAGGGATCCGTCGACGTGATCAATGGACTTGGATTCGTCTGCAATCATCTGTGCCATACCGCCGGTAGCGACAACGGTGGCATTGCATCCGAGCTCCTGCTTGATTTTGAAGATCAGGTTCTGGACCAGTCCGACGTAACCGTAGAACATGCCGGACTGAAGGTTCGCAAGCGTTGTTCTGCCGATCACGTGCTCTGGTTTGGCCAGCTCGAAACGGGGGAGCTTGGCGGTTCCGCTGCCGAGAGCTTCGCTGGCAAGCTTGATACCCGGACAGATTGCACCTCCGAGGAATGTACCGCCCTCACCGACAACACCGAAGGTCGTCGCAGTTCCGAAGTCAACCGTGATGACCGGTGCGCCATACAGCTCATGAGCGGCAACGGCATTGGCAATACGGTCGCTGCCAAGTTCCCTTGGGTTCTCATAGCGGATATTCAGGCCGGTGCGGATACCGGGAACCACCATCATGGGCTGCTTTTTGAAGTAGTTCTGGCACATATGTTCGATGGTGAAGTTGATGGTGGGGACAACGCTGGAAATGATGATGCCATCGCAGTTTGCCGTGGAGAACCCCTCGTGTGCAAACAGGTTGGTGATCAGCATCCCGTACTCATCGGAAGAGTACATTTTGTTGGTGGAGATCCGCCAGTACGCACGCATTTCCTTCCCGTCGAAGAGTGCGGTTTTGATGTTGGTGTTTCCGATATCCATGGTAAAAATCATGTTCTATTCTCCCTCAGATCAGCTTGCTTTTTTTCAGTGCAAGGGCAACAGCGGCAGTTACGACAGCAGCAACCACCATTTCAACAACGGCATTGATGCCCACAGAAGCAAGGATGAAAACCAGGACACCACGTCCGGCCATCAGATTCTGCAGGTATTCTGTGTTGCCAAAAAGGATAACCAGCAGAGACATAAACAGAAGGGTGTTGAAAAATGCGGCAGAGAAGCCCGTGATGGTAAAGGCGATCTGGTCCTTGACGTTCCGGCGCTTCAGAGCACGGTAGATGAGGGCGGTGATGACCCCCACCAGTACGCGGGAAACAAAGCGCTGGACAAACATCAGGAACGGACTCACATTGACCAGGGCTGCACCCATGGCGCTGTAGCCAATGATGCCAAAACACTGCAGGAAACTGATCAGGCCGAAGACCCCGCCGATGATGGCACCTCCGGGCAGTCCCATGACAATGGCTGCAATGGCAACCGGAATCATATTAAAGGTAATGGAGAGTCCGGCGGGCTGGGGAATATTGACCATGGCGAGGACCACCAGAAGGGCCGTCAGCATGGCAAGAATTGTGAGCTGTTTGACTTTTTTTGCAGATGAACTTTTCATGAATACCTCCGTTCGGGTTCCTTCGGATACCCTACGATCAAAAAAATGTTTCAGCCTTTTTCAGGTCCGGTGCGCTGGCTGCCGGCCATACGGTCTGAACAATCGGCATTATAGCAGAAAAACCCCCCGTGTAAAGGGAATGTCGGCAGAAAAAGAATCAGAGCAAAATCGATGGGGAATTGCGACCGACATCTCAGGCAGGAAAAGTGCCGGCGCTGTCGAACAGAGGGGGATGCAAAACTGTAAACCGGAGGCAGCAGGATGACGGAAGCAGCAGCCATGCTTCAGCAGGCAAAGCGGCACAGAAGCCGGGGACTTCAGATGATCGATGTGGAAGACTTTCTGTGCATAGCGAGCCGGCGCTTTGTGGCATTTGATCTTGAAACAACGGGACTGAACCCGAAAAGCGATATGATTACCGAGATTGGCGCACTGCGGGTGGAGTACGGGAAAATTACAGGAACCTTCGAGCAGCTGGTCAATCCGCGCCGCCCCATTCCACCGGAAGTGGTCCGCCTGACGCATATTACGGATGAGATGGTTGCCGGCATGCCAGGCATTGAGGAGGTTCTTCCGAAATTCCTTGCGTTTCTCGGGGAAGATGCCTTCGTGGCGCATAATGCGCCGTTCGATGTGGGTTTTCTGAAGGTCCAGTGCGACCGACTTGGCCTGCAGCTCCCGGACAACAGTGCGGATTCGGTGGAGATGGCGCGCAGATGCTGGCCGGGACTGTCGACCTACCGTCTGGGCAGCATGGCCCAGATCATCGGATTCGATATGCGCACGGCCCATCGGTCCATGGCCGATACAGAGGCCCTGGCGGCTCTTGTAAACACGGCGGTCCGGAATGAACGTGTCCGCATCGGTCAGCACCGTCTATACCGCACAGGCTGGGATCTCCCCGAGACCGTGTTTCCGGCGGGTGTGCTGCAGGCACTGACTGCAGGCCAGCTTGCCGTGGCAAGGGCGGTCTATTATATGGAGCAGCAGTTCGGTACCGAAGGACCGTACAACAAAACGCTGCTCTCAGCCATCCCGTGCAGAACGGTCCGGCAATTCCCGGGCGTGACCAATCTGTATGAGCTGACGGCTGTCATCCG
>ONVN01000305.1 GCA_900321295.1 uncultured Eubacteriales bacterium | reverse complement strand
GGTTGAATCCAGAAAACTCCTTTCTCTGCACCAGCGGATGCTGACAGAGAAAGGAGTTTTCTGGATCGGATTTCAATTGTCATTGCTTCTGAACATCGGCAGCAGATTCGGCCAGATTTCCGAGTTTTTCCATCAGATAATCAACCGTCTTTTCAGCTCCGTGCCCAATGGAGCACCAGGTCTGTCTGCGCGCAAGATCGCGTGCTTCCTGATAGGCCGGATTCTCAATGCACTGGTCAATAATCTCTTTCAGGCTGCTCAGGTTTTCCTCCGAAACATGCATGCCCAGCTTGGGCAGTATTTCAAAGGTCCACAGTTCTTCATCAAGCCACCATGCGTCATACGGACCCTTGTCAAAGGATGTATCCGCATACAGAACAGGCTTGTCAAACACCAGGGTAAAATCAAAGATGACCCCGGAAAAATCGGAAATGAGAATA
Organism: uncultured Eubacteriales bacterium; assembly: GCA_900321295.1. Lineage (GTDB taxonomy): Bacteria > Bacillota > Clostridia > Christensenellales > Aristaeellaceae > UBA2943. Next base: position 3,823 of record ONVN01000305.1, on the reverse strand, counting down.
TCCGAACGCGAAAGCACATCAAAATTATCATTGTCACGGTTCCACTCAATCTGCTCGCCGTTCGGATAGGCAGCCATCAGAGTGTCCAGCATTTCCTTTTCTGAGGAATAGGACTGCGGATGCGGCCGGATAATGATGTGGTACCCTGTTTTCAGCAGAGCATCGAGTATCTTTGAACCATAGCGTTTCAGAATCGCGCTATCACCCCAGGAAGGAGCCAGCAGAACCGTTCTCGTTTTTCCGGATGCTGCTGCAGTCTTTGCAGAAAGACGTTTTTTCATTTCATCCATATAGGGAATTCCGACCAGCCGCAATTCCTTTTCCGGGAGATCTCTCAGCTTCTCCAGATGACGAACCTGCTCCACCTGATATTCGCCCGAAAGCAGAATCGCATTATAATAATCGATCCCAAACATCCGGTAGAGAGTGATGTCGTTCGGTGCATGCGGGATATGAACATACCAGGATACATCTCTGGAGCGTTTCCACTGATAAACATCCAGGCTCGGTGTAGTGGACAGAAGCACCCTGGCGCGCAGAAAGTTCAGCTTCGCATAAGCGCCGCTTCCCTCTCCGATATATTCCGCACGAATGAACTGATATCCGCATTGAAAGACCGGATCATCCTCCGACTCCGTCAGATAGAGTGTCGGCTGTTTTCTTTTCTCCAGTTCTTCACAGATCGGTGCAAACGTTGTCCAGTAACGTTTGTGATCCGAAAAGATCACCAACGGGATCACCTGATCCGCACTGCCTGCCTTCCGGTCACGTCGGATCAGGGAGCCAATCCGGATTTTGAGATTTCGCAGCAGATACACAAGAGAACCCAGGACAGCGATAAGGATCGTAAACAGCATGCTCCCTGTGCCCGGGTCAATATAATAGCACATTCCCGTATCCCTCCAGAATCATCCGACAAGGATCTTCTTCAAGTTGTCAGCTGATGAAATCAATGAATCCCACGAATTCATTCCTCACCTGCATATGTCCAGGCTTCTGGACGAAGGGCCTCATGATCAACGCGATACCACTTGGACCGGATAAAGCGTACACCATTGTTCGTGTCCGTTCCCCATTCATGCGAAGCAATCACCATTTGATCATCCGCTTTGTTTTCCCGGCCATTGATGACTTTTCCCGTGAAAGGATTCACCGCCTGGTCAAAAAGGCCTTCCGTCGCCAGCGTTGGCACATCCGCATTGGTCATGAAGGTGTCATCCTGTGCAAAATCACCGTGACTGTCAAAATCCTTGACCATCAGCAGTGCATGAAACAGCAGGAGGTCCTCCCCGTCTTCAAGAAGAACCGATTTCCGCAAACCAAGATTCCTGCCATGGTCGGAGACAAAGATGATCCTGGTATTATCATACGTGCCATTGGCCTTCAGTGCATCCAGCCAGCCTGCTATTTTTATAAATGCAGCCATATTCACGTGATAATGCGACATCTGGTCTTCATTCGTTACATCCAGGGGAACAGGGACATCTGTAAAACGGGATGTGTGCGCTGCATCATATTCTGTATTGTCGACAAAATACTGGGGCACATAATCCGGTGTCTGCAGCAGCTGCGGGGTATGGGGTATATCACTGTTCATCACCAGCAGCGTGTTGGTGTCATCCTCAAGAAACTGTGTCATTTCCGTAAGATTGCAGAGCACGCCGTAGTTTGCATTGAAATCAGCATCAGATCCGCTCGATTTTGACATACTCTCCCTGACCTGAAGCGTCATGGTGGTATTCGTTTCATTGTAATACCCAACGTTATACAGCGTACCATAGACAGCCCACGGAGCGGTTTCGCACAGGGCATAGCAGAAAAAATTACGCATTCTCAGCCGCTGCTTCCCCTCCGCTGAGCCATTGGTGCCAAATGCTCCTATTGCACGGTAGGCATGAACATTTTGCAGTTCATCATAGATTGACAGATCCGGATAGAATGCATAGGAACCGGCATACGGCGGGTCAATCACGGTCACATCATATCCCGCACGGCTGTAGAGTGTCGGAAGGACAAGCAGGGCTTCATCATGTTTTTCCGGAAGCGTTTTATCCGTCCTCTGATTCATCTCCCACGGGGTATACTCATATCCGCCAAAAAGACCAGGGGTCCCAAAATTGGTGAATCCGCCATGCGATATCGTATTCGGATACCAGGTAAATCCGTCAAAACTTGCCGCAAGCTCCGGCTTTTCCTTCAGAATGGAGGGCACATAGCTGCTGATTGCACGATCCAGCATGAAAACAACGACATTCTTCCCATTTTTGCTGAGGGAAAAATGCACCGTATCGTCTGAACCACTTTTCAGAGCAGTTATGCCGTTTTGAATCTCAGGCTGCGCCTGAACCCCATTGATTACCGTCATCGCCGAAACCGCGATCACACCGACTAGGCAGACGCCACGTGCCAGCTGCTCCCAATGGATATGCACAAGGAACAGAAGCACAGCCGCAACGGCAAGAACAGCTAGATTCACCAGCTTTTGTTTCCAGGTAAAGAACGGAATCGTTTCAAACTGCAGGGTTGAGGAAAGGACGCCAAAATTCATGTGGAAACCCATGTAATCGACAATCATGATGCCGGCCAGTATCCACATGGCGATTTCCATGCCCTTCTTCATGCGGTCTTTACCGAGCATATAATAGATTCCGAGCCACACCACAAACAGTCCTGCAGAAAGAAGCAGACTGTTGACGATATACCAGTATGGATGCAGGATTGCACCGGAATCCAGGAATTCAGAAGGTGAAGAAGCAATAACCGCAGAAGGAATCAATGCTCCTGTCAGCAAGGCAATGAATGCAGCCGCGAGAAAGAAAAATCCAGGTCTGGGTTTCCTGTTTAGGAAAGCAGGCACTTTCCATGTGCGTTCCTTTTTCCTGCCCCCGAAGGTGCGTACAACGATATTTTTCACCAGAGAGAAAAGATTGTTCAGAGTCCAGTACATCGTCAGTCCGGCCGGCGAAGAATACAGTAAAAAGAGGAATACGAGCGCCATGACATACAGTTGTATTTTGCTTTTCAGCGGAGCACCGTGCATGTAGATTTCACTTGAAATCAGATTGATCACGGTCATCAGAATCGGGAGAACATTGATCGCAACGCCTGCTATGACCAGCAGGCCATCCGGAGAACTCAGATCACGGATAGGTCCAAAGGATGCATTTTTCAGCATATTCAATCCCGACAGGAACTGATAGGCTGCAATAAAGAAAGGGATTTCCAGAAGAAGCGGCAGCAAGCCTTTCAGAGCATGGGTCTGACTATAGTGATTCTGACGATAATATGTCTGCAGTGTCATAAACTGCTGATCACCATGAAATGTCTTGCGGATATGTTCTACTCCTGGGGCAAGCCGTTTCTCCGTCTCACGCTCTTCGTCCTGAATCGCATCCGCCCTGCGATAAAGCGGCAGCACCAGAAAATTCATACACAGACTGAGGGCTACAATCGAAATGCCCGGGCTGCCGAAACGGTTCATGAGGGCAAAGATGAATTCAAACACCAACTTCAGTGGCCCAATAATCAAATTAAACAGCATCGTCGAAAATGACATATCACGTGGTCTCCTTCACGCAGAAAACGACCAGGCCGGTCCGTGTAATTCCTGGCCGCGATTCTGCAGAAGTATATCATATAAAACGCGGCAAACGCAATGTCTTTTCCCCGCAGAATAAGCTCCCTGCCTTGGAATTCAATGCCATCAGGATGCAGCCGTGGATTCAATTCTTGCAAGTTCCGGCAATCTGTAGGATAATAACGCGGAACGGAACACACCGCTTGATGCGCCTTCACTCCTGCTCCGTACAGGCCGCAGGGTTCG